>JADFGE010000113.1:1545-8384 GCA_022567855.1 Planctomycetota bacterium
AACGTGGGCGAGCAGGGCGTGATCTCCAGCCGCTTAGGCGGCCGGCCATTGCTGGCCAGCGTCGCGTCAGCCCGCCGATCTCATCGGTCACCGGCGGCGGGAGCTCAGGGTCGATTCCGGCCTCATGTCAGGCAGGACGGTAAACGCGTACCCAGTCTACGTTCATGTTCGCCGGGAAGAGCGACGATGAAGTAGGCGGACCGGCGATTGATCTGCGAGCTGCGCCTCGTCGGAGCCCGCTCCCCCGGCTCCCCACCACTATGGTGGACAGACGCCGCTGTGGCAAGGGTGTGGCCCGCAAGAGGGAGACTGTGGGGGAACGGGGGGTAGAATGAGCGTCCGGACTCGCCTCCCGCCGACCCCAATCCGATGAGATCACCGCGGCGGGAGCCATAACCACGGCTCTTTGAGTATGCTGAGGCCCTATGCACTACGACACGCACCAGCCCATCATTAACGACCTCGAGGCGCGGATCACAACCATCCGCGACTCTCTTTGACTACGACCATAAGCTCGCCCGCCGCGCCAAGCTCCAGGAGCAGATGAACGAGGCTGACTTCTGGAACGACCAGGCCGCGGCACAGAAGGTCATCAACCAATATCAGCAGCTCAAGGCCCAGACCGAGCCTCTGGAGGAGGCCCTCGCCCAGTTCGAGGAGGCCGAGGTCACCTACGAGCTGGCCAAGGAAGCCGGCGATCGGGAGCTGCTGACCGAGGCGGACGAGCAGCTCTTTGAGCTCACCAAACGAATGGACAAGGTCGAGACGCAGTCGCTGCTTGGGGGCAAGCATGATTTCCGCGCCTGTTTTGTCTACATGCAGTCCGGCGGCGGCGGCAACGAGGCGGACGATTGGGCCTCCATGCTCGAACGCATGTACCTCTACTACTGGGAGACCATGCGCTTCAAGGTCGAGCAGGTGAACCGCGTTTCAGGAAGCGAAGTCGGCATCAGCGAGGTCGTCTACCACGTCAAGGGCCCGTACGCCTACGGCTATATGAGCTGTGAGCGCGGCACCCATCGGCTGGCGCGCGTGAGCCCCTTCAACGCTCAGGGAAAACGGCAAACGAGCTTCGCCACCGTAGACGTGATCCCCGAGTTTGAGGATACCGAAGTTCAGATCGACGATAACGATCTGGAAATTACCACCTTCGCGCGTTCCTCCGGCCCGGGCGGGCAGAATGTCAACAAGGTCGCCTCGGCCGTGCGCCTCGTCCACAAGCCGAGCGGGATCATGGTCGTCGCCTCAACCCATCGTGAGCAAACCCAAAATCGCCGCCAGGCCATGAGCGTCCTCAAGGCCAAGCTCGAGCAGTTGGAGGAGGAGAAACGCCAAGTTGAAATGACTGAAGTGACCGGCGGCAAAGTGGGGCGCGATTGGGGAACACAAATCCGCAGCTACGTGATTTATGACAACCGCGTGAAGGATCACCGCACCAACTTCGAGGACGGTAATACGCAGGCTGTCCTGGACGGACGTCTGGAGGGATTTATCGACGCCGAGCTCAAGCGCCGCCGCCTGGAGCGAGAGAAGGCGTCAGCCGGCGCCTCGTAGGGTGATCGACGCCCACGCATGGCAGACACCCAGCCATAGCAGACGCTCACCCATAGCAATGCGTGGGCTTGTGAAAGCTGTGCCACGCGATTCGGAAGAACCTCCCGGAATCCCCTGGAGGCTGTGCCATGTTCGATCGACTCTTTGCGCAGGTCAGACCCTTCCACAAGTACATCATCGGGGCGGCGTGGTTCTTCGTCGGCTTCAGCCTGCTGAACCTCGTCTGGGTAGTCGGATCGAAGCTCGGCAGCCCGGCGGGGCCGACGGCGCTGTACCAGACGATTGTGGGCGATGAGACGTACCGCGCGATCGGGCTCAGTTACACCGGCGTGATCGGGATACTGTGGGCGATGCTCCAAGGCGGGGTCATTCTCACCGCCGCCGCGGCCACCATTCTTCCGTGGCGCATCACCGACAAGCAGCGCCGCATCGCGCATGTCGTCCTGTGCAATTGGGCCGGCTTATGGACGCTGAACCTCATGTGGCTGACGAGCCTGGATCATCGGATCGATTCATACGCACAGGCTGCGATTATGGCCTTGCTCTTTGGCTGCACTACATACCGCGCTGCCTGCGGTTGGTCGGACAAGAAGCGATTGGACTCGACCGTGCCGAGCCACGATGAACCTGAGTTTGCCGAGCAGGACGTTCAGTTGAAGATCGCAGATCACGATCCGCTTGCCGCGGAAGATATTGGTACCTCCGAGCGAATGCACGAGATTCCATCGTACGAGTTGCCCGCCGCCCCCGCCGCCCCCGGCGCACCGACCTCGGCGTGGCGGCGATGGGTGCGTGCGACCAAGACGCTCGCTCAAAGTGGGTTCAAGCGATCCAAGCCGCTCGCCCAAGCCGGCGTGGGCAAGATTCGCGGCGCCGGCCGGCGCGTCTCCAACTACCTGCGCGCTCACGGCGTCCTGCCTCGCCCCAACCGCTCGACTGCCGCGTAGGGCCAACGCTCATAAGAAAAGGGGAAGGTAGTCATTGTTTGATTTTGATGACTCCCATCCGCTTGTCTTGCGTACAAGTACATCGATCCCCAAAACAGATGAGTGGCCAATCTATAGCCACTACTCGAAATCGTAGTCGAATATTATAGCATGTCTTTCTGCGTGCCCTACCGCATAAGTGCTTTCTCCGCATAAACCACTTAATGCACCAGTGCCGGATTCCGAAACCACGAACATGGTAACCCGAGCTATCCCGTCCTTGAAGCTACCTTGGTGCTGTAGCACGAAGCTCCCCGAACGGCCATCGATACTTCCGACCACGCGCTCGAAGCCTACGAAACTTGCCGTTCCATCCAAACGGTACATCATGAGATATTCTAGAGTTGATTTGGCTTCGATATCGCCATGGTAAACTTTCGTGATTTGCGCACGAGTAAGTTTCGGAGATCCATCGCTTTCGTCGTAGGCTTTTTCTTCCCAGCTTTTCATTTCAAATGTTGTTTTTGCACTTTTGTTCAAATCCATTTTCCTCTTTGTAGGCATAGGTTCGCTCTTTGATATTGAAGGTCTTGTGGCAGCATTTTCACGTGGTGGTGATACCGAGTCTTGCAGAAGAAGCACACTAGCAATAACAAGGTAGAGGGCAATACGCATAAGACATTCCTTTCAATTCAATTAGAGGCCAAGACAAACCCAAGTTCAGGCACCCTCGCATACGTTGCAAGAGCGTCGAATGGCCTTGGATTCACAATTCAACGGTCATTTATATCTTGGCCCGTGCCTCGTCGTATTGTAAAATCGCGACATGCCCAATCGTAGCCATGACGCAGACAAACCTACCCGCAAGACTGACACGCCTCGCGGACTTTTAGACAAAGCCTCGGGCAGCAAGAGGTTTCGACTTACGCTCTACCACCCTTCGAAGTGTCTTGCGTTTTTCGTAGAGCATTACTGGATTGTCGAATGGAAAGTACCGGACAAAGAAAGTTATCGACAGGAATCTCTTCCCCATCCTGCGGTATGTATGGTGGTAGAGAAACATCGAGGCGAAATCTTTGGCGTGGTGGATGCCAGGTTTGTGAAAGTACTTGAAGGCGAAGGACGAGTTTTTGGCATTAAGTTTTGGCCAGGCGGCTTCTTTCCCTTCTTGAAAATGCCCCTGTCCACACTGACCAATCGAGTCATTCCTTTGTCGGATGTCTTTGGAGATGATGCCGAGGAGTTTGAAGAAGCGGTGTCCTCGCAAGCCGATGACGAGAAAAATGTCGCTCAAGCAGAAACTTTACTAACGACACGACAACCTGTTCAAGATCAGAACGTCGCAGCCATCCGCCAGATGGTCGAGCAGATTGCATCGAGCCAAGACATAACGAAAGTTGATCAACTCGTTGAGCGAATTGAAATATCGAAACGAACCCTCCAACGATTATTTGGACGATATGTTGGGGTTAGCCCAAAATGGGTCATACAGCGATACAGGCTGCACGAAGCTATTGAAAGAATAGATCGCGGCCAGGACGTACATTGGGCAAGACTTGCTATCAGTCTAGGTTATTTCGACCAAGCACACTTCATCAAACACTTTCGATCACTCGTTGGAAAATCGCCGGAGGAGTACGCACGCAGCCTTGGCAAGAGAGCTTAGCGAGGAACAAGCGAACGAAAAAGGATACGTATTCGCCTTGTAGGAAACCCCTCAATAACCATGAAAACGAGAGGACAGTGAGTGAGCCGATAGGCGAGCGAATCGTGCGTGCAATTCACACGACAGACTTCCAATCACACCGACGACTCGAAGACTCGCTGTCGGTGGCACCCTTGGTACTCTCGGGAAGAAAAAAGGACGGGAATCTTTTTCACCAAGGTAGCTTATCCAAGAAAAAGCAAGAAAAAGGGGACATGCTACTTTGTAGAAAACGTAGCCTGTCCCCTTTATGACTCTTTATGATTTGTTCACCAGGGGAGATGATCGAGGTCTACGTTGCCGCCGGAGATGATCACGCCGACGCCCCCGGAAGTTGGCGAAGCGTCCAACGGCAGTGACTTGAACTCATCCGACAGCACGGCGGCGACCGCCACGGCAGCGCTGGGCTCGATCACAATCTTCATTCGCTGCATGACCAGGCGCATCGCTTCGATGACTTGCTCGTCGCTGACGGTGAAGATCGTTTCGACGTGGTCGCGGATGATCGGCCACGTCACTTCGCCCATGCTCGTCAGCAGTCCGTCACAGATTGTGTTGGGGTTGGTTTGCGGAATGAGTTCACCTGCCGCCAGTGATCGAGCTGCATCATCCGCACCGGTCGGCTCAGCCCCGAACAGCCGAACCCCCGGCTTCATACCGCGACCGGCGATACATGTCCCGGACATCAGCCCTCCACCGCCGATCGGCGCGATGATCGCATCGAGCGTCCCCACTTCGTCGAGCAATTCCAGCGTCGCGGTGCCCTGCCCCGCAATCACGTGCGGATGATCAAACGGCGAAATCAGCGTCCCGCCCGTCTCGGCGACAAGCTCCTCAGCACGCTGCCGGCGCGCTTTTTCATTTGGTTCACAGACATACACGTTCCCGCCATAGCCCTCGACGGCGGCGCGTTTGACGGGTGAGGCGGTGCTGGGCATGACGATATGCGCCTCGATCCCGCGCAGTTTCGCCGCCAACGCCAACGCCTGAGCATGATTGCCGGAGCTGTGCGTGACGACGCCGCGCGCAGCGACATCGGCCGCCAGATTCATCACCGCATTGCACGCGCCACGAAACTTGAACGCGCCGATCTTCTGAAAGTTCTCGCACTTGAAGAACACCCGGCGTCCAGCCCGCTCATCCAGCGCTGCGCACGTCATCACCGGCGTACGGTGCGCATACGGTTCAATGCACTTCGCCGCTTCGCGCACCGACTCGAGGGTGATCGGCGTCACCACGACACGTTCCGCAAGCGTTCGACCGCCGCTTCGGTATTCTCGCGCGAATTGAACGCAGAGATGCGAAAATACCCTTCCCCGCAGCTTCCAAACCCAACGCCGGGCGTCGTCACGAGCTGCGCATCATTGAGCAGGTGATCAAACACGCCCCAGCTATCAATCCCTTCCGGACACACAACCCAAACATACGGCGAGTGAACACCGCCGTACGCCGTCAGCCCAGTTGCCTCGCATCCTTCTCTCAACAGCCTGGCGTTCCGCAAATAATGCTCGACCAAGTTGCGAATCTGCTCAACGCCATCCTTCGAGTAGGTCGCCTCCGCGCCGCGCTGCACGGGATAGCTCACGCCGTTGGACTTCGTATTCCATCGTCGTGTCCACAAGTCGTGCAGTGGGACTTCTACTCCCTTGCGCGTCACCGCCTGGACATCTTTGGGGCAGACGGTGTAGCCGCAGCGGACCCCGGTGAATCCGCTGTTCTTTGAGAAACTATGGAACTCAATCGCGCATCGCCGAGCGCCGTCGATCTCGTAAATCGTTTTCGGCAAGCTCTCGTCGCTGATATACGCTTCGTAGGCAACGTCATAGAGAATGATCGCGTTGATGGAGAGCGCGTACTCAACCCATGCGCGCAGCTGATCGCGGGTAATCATCGCGCCGGTGGGGTTGTTTGGATAGCACAGATAGATCAGCTCAACGGGATGCTCTGGGTGGGCCGGGACAAAGCCATTGTCAGTGGTGCAAGGCAGATACTCGATCCCCACATAGGAGCCATCATCCCGACCCGGACCCGTATTGCCGGCCATGACGTTCGTATCGACATACACCGGATAGACCGGATCGGCGATGGCCAAACGATTCTCGGGGCCGAGGATATCCAGAATCGCGCCGCAGTCGCATTTAGATCCGTCGGAGACGAAGATTTCATCATCAGCAATATCAATGCCGCGCCCCCGAAAGTCGTTCTCGGCAATTGTGGAGCGCAGGAACTCGTACCCCGTGCCGGGCCCGTAGCCGCGAAACGTCTTGCGGTTCGCAAGCTCATCGACCGCATGGTGCATCGCGCTCACCACGGCCGGGGGCAGCGGTTCGGTAACGTCGCCGATCCCACAACGAATCAGACGCTCAGCAAGTTTGGGGTTCGCCTGGCCAAACGCTTCAACTCTGCGACCGATCTCCGGGAACAGATACCCGCCTTGCAGCTTCAGGTAGTGTTCGTTGACAAACGTCATGACGAATCAATCGCTGGAGGGACGATGGAGGTCGCGGCGAACGAGATGCTATTGAACCAATGCCAAAAGCGTTGCGCGACAAAACTCAAGCGGTAGGCGCTGCATCGGGCTGTGGCTCGGCTTCGGCTTCGGCTTCGGCTTCGGCTTCGGCTTCGGCTTTCGGCTTGGACTTGGACTTCGGCTT
>JADFGE010000114.1 GCA_022567855.1 Planctomycetota bacterium
CACCGCGAATTCCCGAGATCGCGTTTGGGCGGTGGTGCCGAATGGAGTTGGCGGCAGGCCGGACGCCCACGGGCGGATCGACGGCCGGAAGCAGCCGATACGCACCTCTCCAATCTCGAAGGGTAAGCGACCCCAACTTCGGCTAAACCCCTGACTTTTGGCCCTCGATCGGCCGTTAGGAACCCCTGTGCGGCCGTTAGGAACTCCTGTGAAAATCGGCCTTGGCGCTAGCGCCAAGGCCGATTGGACCCTATTGATACCCTAACATAGTGACCCCAAGGGGATTTGAACCCCTGTCTTCAGGATGAAAACCTGATGTCCTAGACCTGGCTAGACGATGGGGTCGGGCTGATAACCGGCTGATGGTAGCTCACGGGACGATCCGGACAAGCCATACGAACGGCGCAGACTGATCCCGGCGGGTGTTGATTGGGCTGTCGCCGGCCCGCCCTCTAGCCGATAATGCAGCTATGGCCCGTTTCTCTAAGACTATCGAACGCCTGCTCGTGATTGTGAGCCTATCCCTCGCCTTCCTTTTTATGGCAAGTGTCTTTGTCCCGAACGAGTCCCGAGCCGGCAACGCCGAGATCGCAGACGACCCGGGTATTTCGCTCCCTTCTGCTGATGCGCATGATGGCATGTACTCGCTGGGCGAGATCAAAGGCCTGCGGCATGCCGTGAAGATCTTCGCAACGTCCGAGGGGCCACGCTACAGCATCTATGACACTGACGGGGTGGAGATCGGCACGCTTTTGTCGATAAGGCAAGTGATACAGCACTTCAACGACGACTTGCCCTTAGGGGAGTTCCAGGCGGACGCTCCTGTGCAGCTCATGCACGCCGAGCCGATCCAAAGCGACTGGTAAGGTAGCCTGGATCACCGCTCTGCCGCCGGATCGGATAGTGTGCTGCGTTGTGCAGTCGATCGACGAACCTTCTCATGCGGTTGTTATCTGTCCGCTCGAATTCGAGCGGCGAGCGTTGTTGCAAGCAGGCGTCGGCAAGTACTGTGAGGTGAGTTGCTGCGGACCGGGTGCATCGGCGGCCCGACAGGGTGTCCAAAGCAACGCGATCACCGATGGGCCGATCATTCTGGCCGGGCTGGCCGGGGCGTTGCGAGAGGATATCTCCAAAGGTTCCGCGTACGTGGTGACCCGTGTGATCGATGATGCGGGCCACTCGTGGCACCCCACCGGCCTAGCGGAAGGGGATCTCCCCGGCCCGGCCGGTCCAACGATCATCTCTACCGTGCGCACGATCACCACCACCCAGGACAAACGCGCCCTGGCCCAGCGAAGCGGCGCGGACTTGGTCGACCTGGAGTCGGCTGCGTTCGCCGAAGCCGCGTCGGCGGCTGGGCGTCGATGGGCAATCGTTCGCGGGGTGAGCGACGGCCTGCACGACACGCTGCCCGAGGATATCGATGAATGGGTCGATGAGCAGGGCCGCACGCGAACGTCGGCCGTGATCGCGGCGATTCTGCGCCGACCCGCCTTGGTCGGCGAGGTGCGGCGCCTCCGTGCGGACAGCATCGAAGCCATGAACGCCGTAGCTGGGGTGATCGACAGTATGCTTTCAGCCTAAACCCCAGGCGAACTCGCCTTCGGCTCGCGGCTAAACCTGATCCCCTGTCACCGTATCCCGATGTCATCTTCCAAGCTGCTCATCTTCGGCGGCACATTCGACCCGCCGCATCGCGCTCACAGCGTCTTGCCGCCTGTGGTTGCGGAGGCGCTCAATTGTGATCGGATTCTGTACGTTCCGGCGGCGCTGAATCCTCTCAAGACAGACGCTCCACGTGCGCCGGCCCACCACCGCCTGGCGATGCTGCGGTTGGCGACGGCCGATATTCCCAACGCCGAGATCTGCACGATTGAGCTTGACCGACCGGGTCCCAGCTTCACGGTGGATACGCTTGAAACGCTGCGCACGCAATATAATTCAACTGATGAGTTTCGACTGTTGATCGGCTCAGATCAGGCGATGGAATTCGGGCGATGGAAGGATTGGCCGCGAATTCTGGAGCTTGCCACACCAGCCGTTTTGCTCCGACCCCCGCTTGATCGGACACAGTTTCACGAGCAGATTCGTACCACACCTCCATCAGCGCCCGCCCGGCAATGGGTTGATTGGATCATCGATTCACCGCAGTTGGACATCAGCGCCACGGCGTTGCGAGACCGGCTTGGATCGGCACAGGACCTCAGTGAGCTGCTCGATCAGCGAATCGTGGAATACATTCGCAAGCATCAGCTCTATCAAGGATAGCGTTCGCATTCCCGACACCGGTGCGTGGAGCTATGATGTACGGTCCTGCCTCGCGCCTGGTAGGCAACTCATGGGGAGCTTCGGTATGCGATACCTCGCTGTTGTTCTGGTTCTGTTGATCGGTTGCGAATCTCAAGAGCCGACTCCGGAGGCGGAGTTCGTGATTTCCACTCCGTTGTCCTTTGATCCCACAGAGAAGTATGAGCTGGCGGCGTGGTGGTCCAACGACGAGCAGTTGCTTCACCTCGATCGGACCGGCTTCTACCGGCTCTACCAAGGGACGAACCGGTATCGCGGGACGGCGGAGCGCGGCCGATGGTGGCAGCAGAGCTATGCCGCATTATGGCTCGAACCATATTCGGAGCAGCCGCAGGAGCCGACACGCGTGTCGATTCGCAAGTCAGATGACGGGTTCACGATCGAGCTGCGCGATCTGGAGGCGATGAAGGCGCTGGACGAGCCGCCGGCGGTACTGGAGGATCGACTGATCGGGACATGGCGCGGCGAGTTCGGCACGCTGACGCTGACCGGCGATTCTCGGTATGTGTATTCGCCGAGCGCGCCGCCCCAGGCAACGCCGGCCGTGGTGGCCGGGCACCAAGGAGACTGGCGTATCGAGGACAAGATGTTGCTGCTGCTGCCCGACTCGCCGGCGATGGAACCGATCGCTTTGTCGGTGAGCGCAACGGGCGAGACGGCTGTGCTGCGGTCTTCGGCGGGACCTTTGCGGCGCGTTGCCTTTGCTCCCGTGGAGGGGTGATGACCAACATTGCCCGGGAGAAGGGATGAGTTGTCATGCCGGAGCTACCGGAGGTCGAGCGCGGACGCCGACTCGTTGAGCGCGTCGCCGTCGGCCGCACGATCGTCAAAGTGCGTTGTGCTCGGGACTCGATCGTCTTCGAGAACGTTGGTCCGGCACGGATGCGAAAGGCGTTGCTCGGCCGGTGCGTGCTGGCGGTTCGTCGCCGCGGTAAGCATATCTGGTTCGAGCTCGATGAACGTCCCTGGCCGACGTTTCACTTCGGCATGACCGGTGCGTTTCACACCCCCGGAACAAAGCAACTCGAGCTCGCCAGCAGTTCGCGCAGAACCGACGATGCCTGGCCGCCGCGGTTCGTCAAGATCCATCTATCCTTTGACGACGGCGGCGAGTTGGTGATGACGAACAAGCGGCGATTGGGCCGCGTGCGGCTTCGCGAGGATCCACCCAACGAGCCGCCGATCAGCGAACTGGGGTTTGATCCCCTGCTCGATCTGCCTTCGCCCGAACGATTCGCCGAGCTTTTATCAAGACGTAGCGCGCTGATCAAAGCCCTGTTGCTGGACCAGTCCTTTGCCGCCGGCGTCGGGAACTGGATCGCTGACGAAGTGCTCTATCAGGCTCGAATCGACCCCCGGAGGCGCGCACACGAACTTGCGAGGCACGAGATTGATCGACTGCGCCGCAGACTGAAGTCCGTGATCGAAAAAGCGGTCGCGGTCGATGCGCGCAAAGATCGCTTTCCCAAGACCTGGCTTTTTCACTATCGCTGGGGTAAGAATGATGCAGCGGTGACGGCAAGAGGCGAGAAGATCGAGCACATTACCCTCGCCGGCCGTACGACGGCTTGGGTCCCGGAGGTTCAGAAGTGAATCTGCGTTGGTTGTTGTTTGACTACGCGGACCCCGATTTGCCATTGTCGTTTTGGAAGCGGCAGAAAGTGGCTTGGCGACGCGTCCCGCTTCGGACACTTCCAGTCTCACTCCGCTGGAGACGGATCGTTTTCGGCTTCGGCACAGCGTTGCCGGCCGTTGTCGTGCTTCCCGTAGCCGTCCTAGCCATCGCAAACATAGAACTCCGGATCAGTAGGATCGGACAGTTTGTCCCACTATTGCTGCTACTCGCCGTGCCTACTTTCTGGATATGGGTATGCGCTCTGTACGGATTCGTTTTGCGAACGGAGCACTATCATCGAATCCGGCTGGAAGGCTTCGACATCTGTCTGAAATGTGGGTACTGGCTGCGCGGCCTGGGTGATGAGATATCCAACTGCCCGGAATGCGGCGCGAGGCGCGAGCCGATGCCGGGGGCGGAGGCGGAGGCGAAGTAGCCACAGATGGACACAGATAAACACTGATTATGAGTCTTTTGTTTCCTCGATTTGTTGATTCAGCGGTGCCGCTCACCAAGGCACAGCGCAAGATCGCGCGCGGCCGGGCTTGGTCGAAGTGGCGGCAAAATCGGTGGAACCATGCTATCTATTTTGCAACCTTAGGATGTCTCTTCGCAATGCTTACTCTCGCTATGTTGTCCATCAATCAGGTCATCAACTCGATGATGCCTGGCCTTGTGGCCATTCTATTCTTTAGTGCAGGCTCAGCCGTTGCTTCGTTGACCTACCGTCTCCTTCAACACTTCAGGTACGCTCCACATTATCGTCGAGCAGTGCGCGACCTTGGTATTGACGTGTGCGTTGGCTGCGGATATTGGTTACATGGACTTGACGATCAGATCAAAGAATGCCCGGAATGCGGATTGTCCCGATCATCCATCGCTATGTCGCGTCACGATCCCATTCCCTGGGATGCTGACGCACGTCGCACGCTAGCAGAGGTCGGCTACCAACCCTGCGGTGAGTGCGGGGCCCTTTGCAAGCGTCGCATGAAACACTGCCCCGAATGCGGCGCGAAGCGCGAGGCAAGGCAGGAGAAAGCAACCACGGATGGACACAGATGAACAGGGATCGTGAGGGACGCGGATTGACCCGGACCTGCCTCGCGGACTCGGGGAAACCCGGACCTTCCTCGCGGACTCGTCAGGTCCGGCTTCGGCTACAATCCACAGTTTCATATGGCTCAGGACTCGACTCTACTTTGCACATCCGTAATTTTTCCATCATCGCCCACATCGACCACGGCAAGAGCACGCTGGCGGACCGGCTGCTGCAACTGACAGAGGCCGTGTCCGAGCGGGAGGCGCGTGACCAACTGCTGGACACGATGGACCTGGAGCGCGAGCGGGGCATCACGATCAAGGCCTCAGCCGTCACCGTCCACCACACCTACCAGGGCGAGGACTATCAGCTGAACTTCATCGACACCCCCGGGCATGTGGACTTTGCCTACGAAGTCTCGCGAGCGCTGATCGCCTGTGAGGGGGCGCTGTTGGTGGTGGATGCCACGCAGGGTGTCGAGGCCCAGACGGTCGCCAACGCTTACCTGGCGATCAACAACGATCTGGAGCTGATTCCCGTCGTCAACAAGATTGATCTTCCCACGGCTCGACCGGAAGAGATCGCCATGGAGATCGAGCAGGTGCTGGGGCTTCCGGCTGAGGACTGCATCTATTGTTCCGCCAAGACGGGCGAGGGCATTGCCGAGCTGCTGGATCACATTTGCCGCAAGCTCCCTCCACCGCGCAAGCCCATCACGGACAAGACGCGGGCGTTGATCTTCGACAGTCACTACGACGACTACCGGGGCGTGATCGTGTACGTGCGCATCTTCGATGGATCACTGCGCGTCGGCGACAGAATCCGGATGATGGGCACGGGCCGAACGTTCAACGTCAACGAGCTGGGGCGCTACACGCCCGCCCAGGAGAAAGTCAAGGAGCTCGGCCACGCTCAAGTCGGATACATGGTCTGCGCGATCAAGACATTGGATGATGTGCGGGTCGGCGACACGATTACGTTGGACACAAATCCAGCCGCCGAAGCGCTGCCTGGATACGAAGAGCCGAAGCAGATGGTGTTCTGTGAGTTCTTTCCGGCCACGACGACCGAGCCCTCGGGGAAGAAGGGCGAGTACGAAGCGCTTCGTGATGCGATCGAGAAGCTGCACCTCAATGATGCGAGCTTCACCTACGAGCCGACGCATTCTGATGCGCTGGGGTTCGGCTTCCGCTGCGGGTTCCTCGGCCTCCTTCATATGGAGATCGTGCAGGAGCGCTTAGAGCGGGAAGGCGGGGTGGAGATCGTGCAGACGGCGCCGACGGTGAGTTACGAGATAGAATTGCGAGACGGGACGATGGTGGAAATCCACAATCCCGCTGATTTGCCGGACCTTTCCAAGGTCGTGTCGATCCGCGAGCCGATCGTGAAGCTGGAAATCATCTGCCCCACTGACAACATCGGCGACTTGATGAAGTTGTGCGACGGCCGGCGCGGTGCCTTCAAGTCTCAGCAGTTCATTTCACAAACGCGACAAATCCTCGATTACGAACTCCCGTTGGCGGAGATCATCTACGACTTCTACGACAAGCTGAAATCCATCACGCGCGGATACGGCACGATGGATTACGAGATCATCGGCTACCGGGCGGATCGCCTGGTCAAGGTGAATATCCTCGTCAACGATCAACCGGTCGAGGCCCTGAGCCTGATCTGTCATCGCCAGAATGCCGAGAAGCGCAGCCGGGCGATTCTGCAGAAGCTGCGCAAACAGATCGCCAAACATCAATTTGAGATTGCATTGCAGGCGTCGATCGGCGGGAAGATCATCGCGCGGGAGACGATCAAGTCGCTGCGAAAGAACGTCACCGCCAAGTGCTACGGCGGGGATGTCACACGAAAACGAAAGCTTCTTGAGAAACAAAAGAAGGGCAAGAAGCGTATGAAGACGGTCGGCTCGGTGAGCATCCCCCAGGAGGCGTTCCTGGCCGTGCTGGAACAGGGGGAATGACGACGGAGGTGTCCTGTCTTAGGTGGTAGGCTGATGGCCACGGATGAATATCGGCGGTCGCTCACGCCCAGGGCCGTCTGAATCGCGCATCAAACCCGAACAAGGGATCGCCATGAACTCAAACGAACGAATCGCAATCTACGGAGCGCTGGCCGTGCTGCTGGCCCTGAATCTGTCCACGATGTTGGGGCTCGGATCGCCCGGGGCGCTCGCTGACGCTACGTCCGTCGATGATGAGCTTGGGCCGGCGGCGACGCTCACTCTGACAGACGAGGACGAGTCGCTGGTGCTGCGGAACACAGCGGGACGTTTGGCCTGGGCGGATAACGCGCATGGGCGAGCGTACAGCGTGGCCTTTATGGCCCCCGGCAAGGCGATGGAGCCGCTGCTCAAAGCCGACCAGTTCGTTGAGGAACGCCAAGAGCTGGACGACGAGCTGCGGACGAACGACCAGGAATTCCAGCGGCGGATCAACGCCTACGAGCAGCAAAACGCTGGTGTCACGCCGGACGATCCGAGGGCGGCCGAGGTACAGCAGACGTATCAGGCGATGAGGGTGGAATACGAGCAGTGGCAAATACGGGCGAACACCCGCATGGGCCAGCTCACCGCGAGTCAGATCGAACAAGCCTACCGGGACATAGTGGCGGCGGTCGAGGTCGTAGCCGAGCGCGAGAGCATTGACATCGTCTACCGTTTCATACCAACCGCGGACGAGTTCCGCGCCGTCAATCCACCGCAGGCCTCTCTCGCCGCGGCACAGCGGCTGGCGCTGGTCTACCCCGACGCGCTCGACATCACCGACGCGGTCCTGGAGGAGCTGTCGATCGAGACCGAATGAGGGGTGGGATCGAGCAGGTGCAATATCCGATTCGTCCTGCCTACCCATTGATGAGGACCAACCGACCACCCGCTATGTCAATGTGCGATCGATCGCGATACGGAATTGTGAGATGAGTGAGTGCTTGACCTGATCCAGTGTTGGACAGGCGTCGCCGAGTTGTCGCTGCATGCTGGTAACGGTTCGGCCGACCAGACCGCAGGGGACGATGAGATCGAAATGATCGAGATTGGTTGTGACGTTGAGCGCCAAGCCGTGCATGGACACCCAACGTGAGACGCGCACCCCCATGGCGCAGATCTTTTGAGGACTGCTGCCCACCCAAACGCCGGTGGCGCATTCATCGCGGCGTCCATCGATTCCAAACTCTGCCAATGTGTCGATGACGATTTGCTCGAGGAAGCGCATGTAGCCGTGGATGCGCAGGCGGAGTGCATTGAGGTCGAGTATCGGATAGACGACCAACTGTCCCGGGCCGTGATAGGTGATATCTCCGCCACGGTCGGTCCGGGTCAGTTGGACACCTGCTGCGGCCAACTGCTCATCTGTGGCCAGCAGATGGTCGCGAGCCGTCTTTCGCCTTGAGATCGTGATGACGGGC
>JADFGE010000115.1 GCA_022567855.1 Planctomycetota bacterium
TGTCACTGACGGCATCGTGTTGCTCACATGGGCCCTACCATGACTCCTTCCTCACTCGAAGCTGAACTCCGCCAGATCGGACCGTCGTACTCCGGGAAGTGGACGTGCGCGCGCACGGACCTGGGGGCTGCCCGGCACGATAAGGCGGCGGGATCCGTGGTAGTGAGAACGTAGGGTCAAAGTAAGGAAAGCCGATGCTCAAGTGCACTAACTGCCAGGCGGAGAGTCTGGACGACGCCAGGTTCTGCGACGGCTGTGGCGCAGAGCTCACACCGACGGGTGGCGCAACCGTGGAAGATGCGCCGCTGACTAGAGCTGTGACGAAGCCAACCTGCCCGTCCTGCGGAACG
The DNA here is from genome assembly GCA_022567855.1 of Planctomycetota bacterium. Lineage (GTDB taxonomy): Bacteria > Planctomycetota > Phycisphaerae > Phycisphaerales > SM1A02 > JADFNO01. Next base: position 351 of record JADFGE010000115.1, read on the forward strand.
AACGCGCCCACAGATGCGGAATTCTGCCCCAAGTGCGGCCGAGCGATGCGCGGCTACGCTTACGCGGGCTTCTGGAAGCGGTGGGGCAGCAATCTGTTGGACTCCGTGATCGCGTTGGTGATCGGGGGGGTGAGCGGGGGTATCTTTTCGCTCCTCCTGCCAGGCGTCACGGGTTCGGCGGTCTACCTCCTAGTCGTTGTAGGGTACTACGTGATCTTGAACGGCACCGGCGGCACTTGGGGAAAGAGGATCGTCGGCCTACGACTTCAAGACGCTAGGACAGGCGAAGACATCGGTTATTATCGAGCCTTCGTCCGCTACATCGTCGCCATCGTCAGCGCCATCGTGCTGTTCCTGGGCTACTTCTGGGTGCTCTGGGACGAAAAGAAGCAGACCTGGCACGATAAGGCGGCCGGGTCTGTCGTTGTGGTTCAATAGCCCATGCGAAAGTTCGTAGCTCTGATCGTCCCAGGCACTGAGGGTGGTGGACACACGTGGCCCGGCGCCTCATTGGACATCGGCCAGTTAATCCCGACTTTCGGCGAGACGACCCAGGAGATCAGCGCTAATGACCTCATGTGGGCGTTCTTCCAGACTTACTCGCTTGGCAAGAAGCCTGCGCCGACCGCAACGGTAGTCGCCCAGCCCACAGCGGCCCCCACAGCAACGGCGACGGTTGGGGCCTTAGCTGCGCCCTCCATTGGAGGCGGCGCAGAAGACGCTAGCAGCAGGAGCGCACCGCCCTGGGTCATCGCTGCCCTGGCGGGCGTCGGAGCCCTCGTCCTCGGCCAGCGCGGGCTGGTACGTGCGGAGGCGCTGGGCGAAATGGAGAGACTGCTCCGGCCAAGGCTAAGCCTTCCGGCAACCCAGACCCCAAACGGGCGTGGGTGTTTCGCCCACTGCGGGCGGCGCTAGCGCCGGAGTTCGTTACGCAGATCTAATCCCGGGCGGATAGCTTTCGTCCACATTCACGGCAGAACCGGGCGTGACTGCTGTTCTCCGTCCCGCATCGCAAGCAGTTGGGTATCGCCGCGTCGTCCGCGGATTCCCAGCCATAGGGACTATCGAGACTTCCCACCAGGCGACGACTGCACATGTAACAGTGCGTCTCCCGGCTTGCATCAATGTCCGCATATCCACAGAAAGGGCATTTCAGCTTCAGCATCGACCGCTCCTAGTCCCAGTCTTCGATCTGGACCAGCCACTCACGGCCTCGCTCCAACAGCACCTCTCGCTGGCGCTCTAAGAAGATCGCGATGGCCAGGATCACTACGCCAAGGCCACCGAATATGGCCGCCAGCGGTTCCACATCGAGAGCGGCTGCCGCTGGGAGGAGGGGTTGGCCGACTAACACCAAGACTGCGACGAAGGTGGACACGATTCCCGTGACGAAGGTTAAGCGCACTCGCTGCAAGATACCCCATGCAATCACAAGCAATGACTCAGCGAGCAAGGCCAGACCGTAGATAAATACCTGCCCCTCGGCTCCTAGCATGCCGAACGACTGAAGGAGCGTGGTGCCCAGCATTAGAAGCAGGGCGGTGCCAACCAGCGGCATCGTCAGTTGCCAGCCCAGCCGTCGCCTCTCCAATTGGCCGATCGCCAGCAGGTACCCGCCCACCGGAAGCACGTACACCTGCGCCTGCTGGAGCTCGAAGTGGATCGCCTCCAAGAGGGCCGACGAGACGATGAGCGCTGCAGCCGGATAGGCCAGCCAAACGCGTTTCTCGGCCAAGGCCGCGATGCTGAGATTGAGGCCGGCGACGAACAGGTGCGCAACCAAGTGCGCATCGCCTGGGCGAGTCTCGTACAGAGTTGGCAGAGTCAGGACGCGTCGGCCGTCAACGAAGCCGTGGCCCAGCTCGCCGGGGTTCTGCCTCAAGTCAATGCTGCCTTGTATCCAAGCCAGGAGAAGCTTGGGTGGGAGAGCTGGTACGTCGGGGCGAAAAACATGACCTGGGTGTGGATGATCTATCTGCTTGCGGTCATACTGCTCGTGATGGCCGTGGCCTACCGCTGGCGCACGGCGCGCGGGCTCGGGCTCAGCGTATTCGCGCTCGCCTTCGGCCTGCATAGCGCCACGCTCATACTGCGCTGGTACGTCTCGGGGCGCTGGCCCAACACCAATATGTTCGAGGCCGTGACCACCGCCGCCTGGTTCGGCGGATGCCTGGCCGTCATCTTGGAAATACTCGTCCGACGATCGCCGATGCGAGGCCTTTTTGCCCTGGGAAGCGCGGTGGCCTCGATGATCGCCCTTATGTGCGCGCACTTCATGCCGCTGCGGCTCAACCCGGGTATCTCCAACAAGATGCCGGTCTTGCACGACGTCTGGCTCTACATTCACACCAACGTCATCATCTTCAGCTACATCCTCATCGCGATGGCCGCGGTCTCAGCGTTTTTCTACGTCATCTACCGGATCGGCGGGGGTAAAGCCGATCACGTGAACGTCGGCGGGGCCGGGGCGATCATGCTCTCAACGCCCGCCGGCGAGTCGTATCTCAGCGAGTCCAAGTCCTCAGCCGGCCAAATCTTCGACGGGGCCACGATGGTCCTGATGGAGTTGGCCTTCATCATGTTGTGGACGGGGCTCGTCATGGGGGCGATCTGGGCGGATCACTCCTGGGGTCGGCCGTGGGGTTGGGATCCCAAGGAAGTCTTCGCACTCAACACGTTCATCGTGCTCGCGTTGCTCGTACACGTTCGCATGAAGGTTCGCGATAAAGGGCTGTGGACGGCGCTGCTCGCCCTGGCTGGGTGCGGCGTCATGCTCTTCAATTGGATCGCGATCAACTTCGTGATCGTCGGCCTGCACAGTTACGCCTGAGAAGAAGGCACGAAGGCACGAAGGGGCCATGTTGTTTCGCCGGTGGGCTTGACCCACCGTCTTTTTTCGCCACACTCGATGCCTTATTTCCATGTCCCGTCCGCGCGCCAATCTTCGCCTGTTCGTCGCGATCTATCCGCCGCTGGAATTGAGCGCTGAGCTTGTCCGCTCACTTGAATCGCACGATCTGCCGGAACATCGAACCGTTCCGGCCGAACAGATGCACATGACGCTGCATTTCATTGGCGATACGCCGGCGAAGCAACTCGACGCGACGATTGAATCGGTGCAACGAGCGACGGCTGGGATCAGCGCGTTTGATCTAACGGTGCAGCGATTGATCACCCTGGGGCATCGCGGTTCGGCTCGCCTGGTTGCCGCCGAGACGGATCGACTCCCGGAATTGCTGGAGATTCAGCGTCGGTTGGTGACGCGCCTGGCTCGTTCGCCTCGGCGCAACTCCGCCGATCGGTTTCGCCCGCATTTGACGTTGTGCAGGTTCAAGAAGCCTACGAAGGGCATCGTGTTGGATAGTTCACTTGATACCGAGCCGTTTCGTGTTCAGCAGGTTGTGTTGATGAAGAGCACGTTGCGCTCCGACGGCGCACAGCACCACGAGATCATTTCTTGTGCGCTTTCCTTCGGCTGACTACCAGAAAGACTCGCCGCGGAGTCGCAGAGATCGCCGAGAAGAAAAAGGGTCTTGGTGTTCGATGGCTGCGTCTAGTCCACCCGTATCTTTCCTAGCCGCACATGAATATGTGCGGGCGCCCGCGGATATGCATCCGCGGCTGGTACGAGTGACCTCGTCGAACATTACCAACACAGGCTTCAATAAATGCTACATCGAATCCTTGAGCACTTGGCTGGGTTTGAAGCCGACCGTCGTGGAGGCTTTGATGTGCAGCGGCTCGCCCGTCATCGGGTTGCGACCCATGCGGGCGGCGCGTTGCTTCTTGGAGAACGTGCCGAAGCCGATGATCGTCACCGCGTCGTCGTGCTGGATGCCGCGCGTGATGCAGTTAATGACAGCCTCGATCGCGCGGGCGGCGGATGCTTTGGATTCCCCGAGATCGGAGGCAACCGCCTCGATAAGATCGCCCTTATTCATTCCGCGTATCTCCTATCGCTTGGGGTGAAGTTCGGCCACGACTCTACTGATCGACGCATCGCTGTCAATAATGGCTTGCCTGGGCCGGTCGCGTTTCGCTCCCACAGCGGCGATACTGGTACAGGCGTCCGGATCGCGACGATCCACCGCGGAGATCCATGTGAGCAGCACCGACGTTGTCATCCAGACCGAGCACCTGTCGCCTGAGGCCGCCGATTGGCTGGCGCAGCGCTGTACGTTGGTGGTCTGTTCGTACAACGACCCGAAATTTGCCGAGGTCGTGGCCGAGGCGGCGGGTATCGTTGTTCGCACCTACACGAAGGTGGGCGAGCGCCTGCTCGAGGCCGCCCCCAAGCTCAAGGTGGTCGGCCGAGCCGGGGCGGGCGTGGACAACATCGACGTGTCGGCCTGCCGTACGCGCGGTGTCGAGGTCGTGTACACGCCTGATGCCAACACCCAAGCCGTTGTGGAATATGTGATCACGCTCCTGAGCAATGCGCTGCGCCCTCGGGTCACGCTCACTGCGCCGGTCAACGCGAGCGAATGGAAGTATCTGCGGGCGCAAACCGTCGGGCGACGGCAGATGAGCGAGCTGACGCTGGGTCTGCTCGGCTTGGGCCGCGTGGGCAAGCGTCTGGCGGAGGTGGCCGGCGCGATCGGCTTCGACGTTATCTACAACGATCTCGTGGAGATTCCGCCCCCGCAACGATTCGGGGCCCGACTCGTCAGTGTCGAGCAGTTGTTCGCCGACAGCGACGTTCTGAGTCTGCACGTCGACGGCCGAGAGCGCAACCGACGCTTCGTCAACGAGGGACTGATTCGCCGCATGAAGCCGAACGTCGTGTTCATCAACACCAGCCGGGGGTTTGTCGTGGACAGTTCAGCGCTGGCGGATTTTCTCCGCAGGCATGTTCAGGCCCTGGCCATGCTCGACGTTCACGACCCCGAGCCGTTCGGCTCAGACTATCCGCTGCTGGGGCTATCCAATGCTCGTTTGTATCCGCACTTGGCCAGCCGCACCGAAGCGGCGATGTTGAGCATGAGCTGGGTGGTCAGGGACGTGGTCGCGGTGTTGGAGGGAGAGAAGCCGAAACACCCGGCGCCCGAAGGTTGGAGTCGTTGATCAAATGTTGAACAACACGGCGATGACAATGGTCGTCAGTATAGCGGAGACGCCAATGCACATGGTCGCAATCGTGCGCTGATACTGGATTGTGTTTCTCCAGAAGTTTTTGCGTTTGCGCAAAAGAAGACCGAGAGCGACACCTTCCACAATTGTCAAGAGAAGGAGTAAACCGAGTATGTACTCTTCACCAGCACCGTGAAGACGCTCAAAGAAAACTATGTAACTGAACAAGAGCGTCATGATCACGCCGAATCCGAGGGGAAGTGCGACGCCGAGAATCGCTGCGATCCACAGCCCCAGCTTCAGATCGCTCGACCCGACTCTCAGATCGAGCTTCGCGCCACACTCCGGACATTTGTCTGATTCGATCCCTCGCAAGTTGTAGCCGCAGACCGGGCACGGAATCTCGCGCAACGCTAGCAATTGCTTGAGAAGCTCGGACTCTTGCTGGGCTCGATCGCCTTCGGGCATTACTAATTCATCTCCGCCGGCGGCATGCTTCCCGCGCTTTGGTATGATCCACCTCCAAGGTAACACACGCGACCACCTGCTTCTACCCAAGAGCAATCACGCCATGGACTTTGACATCGAAGTTGTCCACGCCCGGCAGATTCTCGATTCGCGCGGCAACCCCACGTTGGAATGCGAGATCGCCTTGTCCGGCGGCGCCACCGGCCGGGCGGCTGTCCCCTCCGGCGCAAGCACCGGCGAGAACGAAGCCGTCGAGCTCCGTGACGGCGATAAGGATCGGTACATGGGCAGGGGCGTCACCAAGGCGGTCGCCAACGTCAACCAATCCATCGGCCCGAGCTTGATGGGTTTGGACGCCCGCGATCAGGAGATGATCGACGGTCTGCTGCTGGAACTCGATGGCACCGAGAACAAATCGAAGCTCGGCGCGAATGCGATGCTCGGCGTGTCGCTGGCCGTAGCCCACGCCGCCGCCGACGCCACCAACCAACAACTGTATCGATACCTCGGCGGGACCGCGGCGAAAATCCTTCCCGCGCCGATGTTCAATATCCTCAACGGCGGCAAGCACGCGGACAACACCGTCGACTTCCAGGAGTTCATGATTCAGCCGTGGAACTTCGACGATTTTGGCGAGGCCTTGCGGGCCGGAGTGGAAATATATCACGCGCTGAAATCCGTTCTGCAAGATGAGGGTCTGTCCACGGCGGTCGGTGATGAAGGCGGTTTCGCGCCCAACCTCAAGGACAATGAAGACGCCCTGCGCATCATCGAGCAGGCGGTTGACAAGGCTGGTTACTCGTTAGGCGATCAGATCTACATCGCGCTGGACCCCGCTGCGAGCGAGTTGGCCAACGAGGCGAAGAAGCTCGGCAAAGAGGGGTATTGCTTCTTTAGGTCCGATCCCGATCGGATCGTCAGCGCCGATGAAATGATCGACATTTGGACTGACTGGTGCGATCGCTACCCCATCCGTTCGATCGAGGACGGACTGGCGGAGGACGACTGGGACGGTTGGGCGAAGCTCACGCAACGGCTCGGCGATACAATCCAGATCGTTGGCGACGATATTTTCGTGACGAATCCAAAGTTCCTTCAACGCGGGCTCGATGAAGGGTGCGCTAACGCGATTCTCATCAAGGTGAATCAGATTGGAACGCTTAGCGAGACGTTCGCCGCGGTGAATCTGGCCATGGCCAACGGGTACGCAGTCATTATGAGTCACCGTTCCGGCGAGACCGAGGACGCTTCGATCGCTGATATTGCGGTGGCGACGAATTGCGGGCAGATCAAGGCCGGAGCGCCCTGCCGATCCGATCGTAACGCGAAATACAATCAGCTTCTGCGTATCGCTGAGGACTTGGGCGATTCCGCTGGGTATGGCGGGAAACTCCACGTCAACAAGTAAGTGCAGCGGCGACTAAACGCAACGGTCGGGTTTTGACGCACTGATCGACATTCATGTCGGGCTGTGTTACGATGCGCCCCTGCGAAGCAAAGGAGCACACGATGAACGGCGTCTTGAAGCGGGCGGCGGTGGTTGGGGCGATGGCGATTATTCTTTGCGCCGGATCACACGGTTGTGAGTCGGGGCGAGCCGGCGTGGCCGCGCGCCCGTGGAAGTTGACCGACCTCGAGGGGACCAAACATTCGCTGGCCGACCAAGCCGGGCATGTCGTGGTCTTGGCCTTCTGGTCGAGCGACGATGTACCGAGTCGGCTCGCTGTATCCGATATTCAGAAGGTGTACGAGCAATTCGCCGACCGCGCCGTCGCCGTCTTCGGCGTCAGCATGGAGATCGTGGAGGGGACCGACGCGTATTTCGACGTGGAACGCTACACCTTCACGCAACTGATCAGTGACGGCTCGGCTGCCAAGACATACGCGGTGGACGAGATCCCGACGTTCGTCGTCATCGGACTCGACAAAGGCGTCGTGTTTCGCGAAGAAGGGTTCACCCCCGGCGTCGGCGAGCGCTTGGCGCTTGCGATCGAACAGCAACTACGTCAGCACGGCATGTGACGCCGACTGGTCAGTGTGGACGCCATAAGGCCTCGTTGTTCGTGCAACGACCCGTGCGGAGGAAGAAGCGATGATCACACGAAAGATCGGCAAACTACTTCGAGGCAAGGCGACGCCGGTTCAAGTCATGCTCGCGGCGGTGCTCGGCTCGATGTTGGGATTTGTTCCGAGCTTCGGCACCGGGGCAGGATTGATCCTCTTCCTCACACTCTTGCTCATCATTCTGAATGCGAATCTCTTCGTGGCGATGACCTGCGTTCTTCTGGGTAAGGCGATCGCATTGTTGCTGCTGCCCGTATCGTTCATGATCGGGCGCGTTCTACTTGATGGGCCTACGCAGCCCATCTTCAAGGCGATGGTTAACGCGCCGGTGTTGGCATTGTTTGGTTTGG
>JADFGE010000003.1 GCA_022567855.1 Planctomycetota bacterium
AACGGAACCACCGTCGGCGCCTTCGGAGTGATCGACGGATTCGTGCGGACGTCGGATATCTTCTTACCGGGTGCCGAAACGAAGTCAGTCGACGCGTGCCCGTCGGTCAAGACGGGGGCCTTCGGATTCAACTGGCCTGATCGCACTGAGGTCAACTGAGCGCGCACGAGATGCGCGCGATCGGCCGCGGAGTTGACATCGATTTGCATACCGAGTCTCCTTGTGTAGATGTCCTGGGCATAGGGCAAATCCCGCGCCGCATACCGAATTCGGTTTATCCATCGCCACAGGTGCGTGTGACGGGACAGTGATCGCAGCGCGGGGCAACACTTGCGCCCCGTTGTGCAACTACTGCGCCGCGTCGTTGCGCAGGATCAGTCAGGTGGTCCAGCCGGTCGATCGCGGTCGAGGTGGCAGTGGAGGCTGCACGGCCGCCCGGCCGGCAAGGTCGGCCTCAGCCGCCCCGCGGCCACGAAAGCCCCAGGCGATCACATAGATCTCCGTCGACTTGTGCCGCGACGCCTTGGGCACGAATCCCTTGACCTTCTCAAACAGCATCCGACACCGAGCGAGCAGTTCGGCGTACGATTCGCCTTCGAGAACTTTCATGGCCAGGCGCCCGCCTTCGACCAGCAGATCCCCGCAGCGATCCAGCACGGCATGACACAGCCGCGCCGAGGCGAAATGATCGGCCGTGTGGTCTCCGGAAGTATCCGGCGCCATATCCGAAAGGATGACATCAAACCGCTTCCCCGAAGCCGGACCTGACGAGGCGGCCGAGGAAGGTCCGGGTGTATTGTCATCCGACAGATAACCCAGCAACTCCTCGGTCTCGACCTCCTCCAAGTCCGCGTGTACGCATCGAACATTATCCAGCTCGAACACGTGATCGATCGGCCTGCGGTCGATTCCGACAACGAGGCCGTGCGGCCCGACGCGCTTTGACGCCACTTGCAGCCAGGACCCCGGCGCCGCCCCGCAGTCGAGCACGCAATCGCCGCGTCGAAGCAGCCCCTTGCGCGTATCGATCTCGATGAGCTTATAGGCGGCCCTCGAGAGGTAGCCTTCTCGCTTGGCCTCGCGAAAGTAATGATCGTGCAGTTCCCGAGCCATCTCGATCAGGGTACGCTTGATGCACCGTGGCTGCCGCTCCGAACCAGCCCGTCCGCCTTAGCCAGTGTCCGCAGTGTCGATACGACATCTCGGGCCTGCCCGCTGCCCACCGATGTCCGGAATGTGGTTTCGCCTACGACGAGTCGATGCTCGTGCTGGAAGGCTGGCATGTACCGGGCTTGGCATCATTGCCGCGATTCTTGGTGCTCTACGGAACGCCGTTTGCGATCGTGCTCTTGATGATTCGCGGGATCTTCGGCTGGTCGTGGTTGCTGCTCGGCATGATCACCGTGATCGCAATCGGGGTTGTCTTTGGCCTGCACCTTTACGTCCGTTACCGCGATGAGACCGCCAGTCGCGCGTTGGTGAGATACCTGATCAGTGCCGATGGAGTCGCCCGCTGGGGTGGGCCCACTCATCCCTGGCGGGAGTATTCTCATCTGATGTTGCTCCCGGATGGGAACACCGCCTGGCGATTGCACCTGTACCCGGACTGGTGGAGGCTGTTCGGGCCACCGGCCGTCAACGCTCGTTTGGAATGTTCAGATAAGGAAGCCGACGCGATTCGCGCCGAGATTCAACAGCGCATCAACGCCGCGCGCACCGCAGACGCCGAAGCCCGCGCCAAAGCGCGCGGCGAACAGAGTCGTTGGTGGTGAGATTCAATAGCGTCCGGTGGCCGCCCGCTAAACGTGGGGGCGTAGGATTGGTGCCGATTGCAACGTTTAGCGGCGGGGCTCCGCCCCGCGCGATCGGGCGCACGTGTAGCACTACGGCGTCCGGTGGCCGCCCGCTAAACGTGGGAATGTCAGGTGCGACTCGGCCTCCCTGAACTCGCAAGCACCTTACGGAAAAATAGCCGTCCCGATGTCGGTCGGGTCGGCGACGACGGCGATTTTGATGTTGCCATCCTCGGTGCGCAGCGTGATGGCGTTGTTGCCGCGATTGAGCGCCGCTTGAAGCCTGCCTTTTCGGCGATTCGGGGCAATCGTGAACTTCCCGTAGCTGATGTGATGATCGACTCTGCCGCCGACGGCGATGCAGTCGAAGATTCCCGTCGACTCGCCGCGCACGCGATATTCGATGTCGCCTTCGCTGTTGATGATCGTCACTTTGCGGCGCATGGCGAGATTGGTCATGATGCGCACGTCGCCTCGCCGGTTGGCGATATCGACCACGCCTTCGATGTTGATGGCGACAACGTCGCCGCGCTCGGTCCGCACGAACACGCCGTCCACCGCCGGCACGTCGATCCGCAGGTCGGCCCGCTGGAAGTGCGGCTCGCCGTGCGTGGTCCAGAGGCGGACCCGCAACACCTGGCCGAGCTGCCCGGGCACGACTTCCGCCCGATAGTCGATGTCGGCCAGCGACGCCTCCGCCTCCTCCTGGCGTGTTGGGCCGTGCATGGCGACTCGCCGAACCGTGATTGTGGCAACCTCCAGTTCTTCATCGACGTTGATGATCACATCGCCGCCGAACGACTCGACGTCGATCGCCACCGGCAGCGCGACCTCGATGACCTGTGGCTCGTCTGTCTGCCGCACGTAGGTGAGTCGCTGGATGTCAAACAGGTTGCGCGAGGACGAGGCCCGCCCCCCGCAGCCGCCGAGGATCGACAGTCCCACGAGAATCAACAAACCGTCTCTGATCGTGCGCATGGCAGGGTCCTTCGTGTGAGTACGACATCGGTGAACGTTCGTGGATTGTATCGGCGGGATCGGGCAGGTGTGTGTGGATTTGCCGGGTGATTTGAACTTCCTCGCAGGCTATGCTGCTGCCGGACGTCCAGCCCACTCCTCGTCTTCTTACCTAATCCCTAATCCCTAATCCCTAATCCCTAATCCCTCTCTTTCCCCATGACACCCTACGCCCAAGCGATCTGGTCGGGTCTGGAGTTTCGCAAATCCATGATGCTGCGGAACGTCGAGCCGTTGGACGAACAGCAGATGCGCTGGTTGCCCGGGCCTCAACGCAAGCCCATCGCCTGGCAGCTATGGCACATTGCCGAGGTCGAGGATAACTGGGTGCGGTCGATCGTGACCGATGAACCGCTGCGCTTTCCATTTGATGTGCAGGTTCGGGCCGCGGGGGAAGACGACTACCCAACCAAGCAACATCTGCTGGATTACTTCCATGAAGTGCGCGAAATCTCCAAGGGTCGCCTTGCCTCGGCCGGTGAATCCGAGTTCGCTCGTAAAGTCGAGGATCCGGACTTCGGCACCTGCACCGTCCTGGATATCTGGTCCGGCGTCGTGACGAGCTTCGCGTGGCATTCCGGGCAGATCGCCCTGACCGCAAAACTGCTTCCGGATACGCCGGTCACGACGATGACATTTGACTATTGGAAGGCAGACAAGTGGCATCCTTGACATGCCGGCCAAATCATCGACCTTCGCCGAGCGCTGAGCATGCAGCGGGTTATCAACTGAAGGCGAGATCAGAAAGAACAACGATCTCCTTCCCAATGAGGAATCTGACGAGCCATTTGCTGGAGCAGGCATCATGCCACTACACCGATCCGTATCCAACCGAATGATCGGCGGCGTCTGCGGCGGGATTGCCCACGCATTGGACTGGGACCCAAACCTCGTGCGCGTCCTCTACGTACTCGTGTCGATCCTCTCCGCCGCCTTCCCGGGGATTCTCGTCTACATCATTCTGTGGATCATCATGCCCTCGGCGTACGACTACTAGCCCGTAGCGGCCCCATCTCACGGCATTCGCTCAGTCCCACTCAACTTGATACACTTCCATTGTTCGCGCGGGGCGCCCCCGGAAGTTGTCCAACGACCTCCTGGAAGCTGAGATGCACCCGTGGAACCTGATCCGGTTCGTACCGGCGTAGGGATCGCGGACCATCACTTCCCTAAAGCCGGGCGATCGCCAATTCTCCTAAAGGAGGCTCGCCCATGATCCAGTCCAAAGATACTCAACCGAACAACGACCGCTTTGGTCGTCCATTACTGGGCGCAGACAATCCCTCGTCTACGGCGCAAGGCACCACCCCCGGAAGTTTTGCCAACCCGACCGCGATTGGCGGCCCCTTGACGTTCTCATCGCCCGACACTCCCGGCATGCCCGAGGCGTCGTCGCGTACCGCCTGGGATTTCCTTCCCTCCGGGGCGAAGCTCGACCCTTCTTCCTCGATGCCTCGATGCCTCGATGCCTCGATGCCTTCCCCTATCACCCAACTCGAGCACGCGCGGCTCGGCATTATCACGGATCAAATGAACCGCGTGGCCGAGCGCGAGACTCACCTGACGCCCCAACAGGTGCGCGATGAGGTCGCCGCCGGCCGCATGATCATCCCCGCCAATACGGTGCATCTGTCGTACAAGCTCGATCCGATGTGTATTGGCAGGGCGTCGCGCACCAAGATCAACGCCAACATGGGCGCATCGCCCGTCTCCTCTGGCACCGATGAAGAATTAGAGAAACTCGAATGGGCGGTGCGATGGGGCGCAAGTACGGCCATGGATTTGTCAACTGGGGGTGATCTCGATGCGTGTCGCGAGGCGATCATTCAAAACGCGACGGTTCCCATCGGGACGGTGCCGATCTATTCCATGATCATTGGGCGCAAGCTCGAAGATCTAAACGCCCAAATCATTCTTGCGGAGATAGAACATCAGGCCAAGCAAGGCGTCGACTATATGACGGTACACGCGGGTGTGCTTCGTGAACATCTGCCGCTGGTGAAGAACAGGCTCATCGGGATCGTCTCGCGCGGCGGGGCGCTGCTGGCCAAATGGATGCTGCACCACAATAAACAGAACCCCATGTACGAATTGTGGGATGACATCTGCGCGATCATGCGCCAATACGATGTATCGTTTTCCATCGGCGATGGATTACGGCCGGGCGGATTGGCGGACGCCACCGATGATGCGCAGCTCGCGGAGCTCGAAACGATCGGCGAGCTCACCGAGCGCGCGTGGGCGCACGGCGTGCAAGTCATGGTCGAAGGGCCCGGCCACGTGCCGTTTGATCAGATAGAATATAATATGAAGTTGGAGCGCCGACTCTGTCACGGCGCGCCGTTTTACGTGCTCGGCCCGCTCGTGACTGATGTTTTCCCGGGTTATGACCACATCACAAGCTGTATTGGCGCTACGGCGGCGGCGTATCACGGCGCTTCGATGCTTTGTTACGTCACGCCAAAGGAGCATTTGGGCTTACCCAAGAAAGATGATGTCAAACAGGGGTGTATCGCGTACAAGATCGCTGCTCATGCTGCGGACGTTGCCTTGGGCATTCCGGCATCGCGCGACTGGGATGATGAGCTGACCAAGGCCCGAGCTGCGCTGAATTGGCAGCAGCACTTTGATCTTTCATTCGATCCCGATACCGCTCGCGCGCTTCATGATGAAGATCTCGATGTTGATACGGAGTTCTGCGCGATGTGCGGGCACGATTGGTGCTCGGTCCGCATTTCCAAGGAGATTCAGGAGTTCGTGTCCGGCAAGGATGAGCAGTATGCGTGGGAGAACGCCAAGGTTTCCGCTGCGCTGACGATCGAGCAGAAAGAGATTCTTCAGAATCGAGGCGTGTTGAGCCCGGGACAGATTCATGCGCTGGCGACGAAAACCAACCGCACGATGACCGGCGCGGCCGCTTCAGCGGCCAGCGACGCTTCGAGCGCCGCCAAACTCTCATGTCACTCCGACTACGTTGATCCCGAGACGGCCAAGAAATTGCAGCAAGACGAGCTCGTACAGCTCAACACCGCCGAGGCCCACAACATCCCCAAGCACGATTCGGTGATTTAGGGCATCATACTCGTTTGGTGTATCTTTCGCGTATCCTACATTTAGGCGCGCACACCTCCCGAAGATCGCGGGGCAAGCCCCGCGGCTAAATGGCGGCACCAGCGTACGGTGAGATGAACGACCAGCGTTGTTGGCGTAAACCTTCGCGCAGGGGATTATTGCGAAGGTAGTCAATCGCTCGTTGGACATCGTCGTCGGTATTCAGGTAGACATTCCATCCGTGATCCGTCCACGGCGAACGAGTCGCGTACCAGCCACGTTTCCGCAGGGCCCGTGTCGCTTCCGATTTGATCTGCCCGATCGCGCGCCGTATGTCTCGCTGTGTATAGCCGATGACCATGTGAACGTGATTGGGCATGATCGCGAGGGCGTGCAGCGTGTACGGCGTCTGGGCGAATGCCGTTGCGGCGGTGAGCGCTTGGTCACCGGTCAATCGAACAGGCGGATGTCTCAGCACGCGCTGCATCTGTATCTTTGTGTTTCGATCGTATGCGTGGCCGGCCAGAGATCGTGTCGTGCTGACGGTCGTCGCCTTGCCGAATCTATAGAGTTCCCACGATGCAACGAACGTAGACCACGAGCCGCGCGGTTCGTTGGGAAGCCACGTGCCATACGTCGTGAAGATACTGTGAAACGCTAGGATCACGATGACCATAGTCTACTCAATTTAGCCGTGTCGCCTCTTCATTTAGCCGTGTCGCTTGCGACGCGCTCTTCGTGTACGGCGAACGGCGCGCACACCCCCCGAAGAGCGCGGGGCAAGCCCCACGGCTAAATGGGGAGATGAGAATTACGCGCGTTGACCTCCTGGGGAGCTCGTGCGACCATGGCCGTATGTTGAAAATCCACAAAACCAGCTATTGGACGCTTGTACTTCTCGTAACCAGCTGCGCGCAGCCTCGGCATCCGAATCTCAATAGCACGCTGTGGGCGCTGACGAGCGCGGAATATGAAGCTGCGACGCGAACCGTGTACGAAAGCGCTGCGCGAACGTTGGCTGAAGCCAAAGCGGACCTGACCTGGACCGCGGCGCTGGAACAGAGACAAGACCTCAACGATCCGAAGGTTCAGGAGACGCTCAAGCCGGCGGTTATTCTGGATATCGATGAAACGGTGCTGAATAACGCACCGTACTTTGCACGAATTATTCGTGATGAGAAGCGTGTCGCAACGGGCACCTGGGATGCGTGGGTGGCGGAGCATCGCGCAAAGGCGCTTGCTGGCGTCATTGACTATGTCCGCGAAGCGAAACGCCAAGGGATCGCTGTCGTATATCTGACCAACCGCGCGTGTCGAAAGCGCCCCGGCAGTGATGCGTCTTGTCCGCAGCGCAGCGATACGATCGTGAATTTGCAAACGGCGGGATTGCCGGCGCTTGGGCCGGATGATCTGGTCCTGCTGCGCAACCAACAGCCGGGCTGGGACCGAGATAAAGGTAAACGCCGAGCGTACGTCTGCGAGAACTATCGCATCCTCCAAATCTTCGGCGACAACCTCGGCGACTTCGCCCCCGCCCCCGGAAATAGAGATACAGCGCCCACACCTGCTCAACGTCGAGCCATGATTGCGCAATACCAAGACAAATGGGGGTCAAAGTGGTTCATGCTCCCCAACCCCATGTACGGCCCGTGGCTCAACGTCCTCGGCGACGATCCCGAGGCATATCTGAAGTAAGTAAGTCCGCCATTTAGCCGCGTCGCTTGCGACGCGCTCTTCGCTAAATGCGTGAGTGCGCGTGGCATGAACATGACGCTTGGCGGTTGGAGGTTTACGAACACAGCCGGAACAAGATGTTGATGATCAAGCGCAGCGGACAACCGTTTGGTCGTGCGATGTTGTACTTAGGATCGCACGAGTTTCAGCCGACCGGCGCGCCGTCCGTGCGCATCAGGTTCGGCTTTGAAGGTGAACGAGCGGCCAGTGCGACCGTCCTCGATGCGCAGCTGGTTGTGGCGGGGGAGCGCATTTTATAGGCAGCGTGATTGTTTGATCGAAGCTTGCGGGTTTACGCTGTGGCTACGCGGCCGATTGCTGCGAGCCGGTGTCTTGTTGAGTTGCCGGCGGTGTTTTGGCGGCTTCAGAGCCCGTTGGCGCGGCGTCGGGAGGTGTCGAAGCTTGCGGGTTGGCCTGAGCTGACGACTCTTGTTGTTGCGCGGTTGGCGGCGCTGGAACTGGTTTTTTAGGAGCCGCTGGGGCCTCACGTTTGGAGGTTGGAGCGGGCCCATCGGCGCCGGTCGGTTCATCCGGCGCCTTAGCGAGCGGATCAAGTACGACCGGGACGCCCGTTCCGATCAGCACTTCCACCTCAGTTAAGAACTCATCAAGACACACCTGGAACTGTTGACGCGCCCAACCTTCGGTGACGGACGACAACGGCACGGTTTCGAGGACGACGGCTTCGCGTCGCTCTGTGAACGGATGGTGCAATTGGAATGAAGCTGTGACTTCAGCCGGCCCCCTGCGCCTGAAGAACAAGTCGATGAACATGTCTTTGCTCAGTGAGAACCGGAAGGGACGAATCTTGTCGCATCCCTTCATCGCGACC
This sequence comes from Planctomycetota bacterium, assembly GCA_022567855.1. Taxonomy (GTDB): domain Bacteria; phylum Planctomycetota; class Phycisphaerae; order Phycisphaerales; family SM1A02; genus JADFNO01. Next base: position 8,428 of record JADFGE010000003.1, read on the forward strand.
GCGGTAAAGCCGCCACTGGTGACGAAGCTCTTGAGATCTTCAAAGGCAGGCATGATCTCCGCCTGCACGAGGTCGTCAAAATTACCGGACGACGCATGATGCAGCGCGTTCATCCGAGTCGCGAAATGTTCTTCCCACTTGCCCATGTTTGCCTGTGTGCGTACGGAGTCCCCGGGGAGCGGGCGCGGTCGCCCCGGCTTTGTTTCCGGCTGGTCGATCGTTGCACGGATGGGCGATCGGTGATGAAGCGTTCGTGCGAGATTGACCGCCAGTTGGCCATGGGCGGGCGCGTCCTACAGATCACACATTCGGTCTAACTCAATAGGGTCTTCACTAATACTGTTGCCGTAGGCCGGGGTAGCGTGGGTAGCGGGCCCAACGGAGAGATCGCCCGATCCTTTCGGTCAGTTACCGGTCATGCGCGAGCGCGCCGTCCCGAGTGATACAATGAGGCTGATGTCTCAGGGCCAGGGGAATTCGAAGCACGACGAGAAGGCGGTTCGGCCGCCGGATAGGCCGGCATGGCGCAGCCTGCCGCAGATGCGGTATCAGAACGCGTACGTGTGGATCGTGTTCTTTTCGTTCATGGACGTCTTGCTGACCTGGCTGATACTCTTGTTCGGTGAGGACGCGGCCGTCGAGATCAATCCCGTCGCTCGGTTCGTCATCGACGGATGGGGTGGTCTAAGTGGTCTCGGTATGGCGGGCGCAAGCGGACTCAAGTTCACCCTGGTCGTGCTGGCCATCGTCATTTGCGAGATCGTCGGCCGGAGCAGCGACCGCAAAGGCCGACGGTTGGCGTGGGTGTTGGCGGTCATTGCGGCGGTGCCCGTCGTCTGGTCGCTGGGGCTGCTCCTGATGAATCAAACGATCCTGAGCGGCGTCCAGTAGCGGTGATCGTGCAGCGAGCGACATTGTGGCTTTGGGAATGAAAGCAACTTGTGAGCGGTGTGAATCCGAACTGGCCCAGGACGGCGAGGCTGACATTTGTAGCTATGAATGTACGTTCTGTGTAGCTTGCACTGAAGTTATGGATCGCAAGTGCCCCAATTGCAGCGGCGTGTTGGAGCGCAGGCCGAGGCGCGCGGTACCCACGGAGTCATAACGATGCGAACCAAACTGGTGAACGCTGATTCCAATCGGGATATCGAGGCATTCAGCACGATAGTCGATCATATTCTTGCAATGTGGACCTATTGGGAACATCTCTTCGATTTCCCACGTGTCACGGACGAGATCGCCAATCTCTACGAACGATCGACTCCAAAGCTTCTCAGCTATGTACGGTGGAGTCTGCTCATGTCAGCGGCTCTGGAGATTGCGAAGCTGGGTGATCCGGAGGTACAAATGGGACGTGAGAATCTGACGCTCCGGCTGATCTACGGGCATATCGAGGTCGCGGCCACTGGCTCCGAAGCGAAGGCACTCAGGACAGCGATGAACTACGCCCTTGGGATTATTCAAAGTAATCCGTTTCGACAGTTCCGTCACCGCGTCCTCGTACACTTTGACCGTCTTACCGCTGTCGGAGATGAAGTCAATGACGTCGACATAGAGTTGCTCGGTAGGGCCGTAGCAGCCCTTGCCAATTTTCGCCTCCGCGCTGAGGCTGTCGTGGAAGGCAAGCCCATCATCATCGCGACAGGCGAGAACTTCATAGTTGGTGACGAAGTACGTGGGCCTCTTCGGGAAGAGGCTGACCGCTTCCTTCAACTGCTGAGCGCCGGCTTGACGGCCCACCCACAGGCTTTGTGAACCAGATAGGCCAGTGACGGTCGGGCCACCTACGCCGAGTGGCGAAGATAGACATCGCCGACATTGTTGAGCCAATCAATATCGCGCGCTTCCGCTCGCTCATGGACCTCACGGAGGAATTCGACGGTCGTTGGCTCAAAGCACGGCTCCGATGCATCATCCACAGGAATCACGGCGTCGACCTCCACGCGTACAACACACGGGCCTGCATGCACCCAGCGGATTTGCTTCACTCGTTTGCCTTCGAATTTCATGAGCTATCGATCAAAATAGTGGACTGTCACTAGCTTAGCAGCCTTATGAGATGGAAGCCATGACCAGACGGCCTTTACGGCCGTTCCGTCAGCAAGAATCTGCTCCACCTCAACGGCGGGATTCGGTGTGTCATTGGGGCGCTCTGTCAGCAACGTGGCGTCGGACATACCTGCCACAACCTGCCAATCTGGGATTCCTCGCTCGTCGAGTTGATTGGCGGCGTGGACACCGATCAGGTAACGATCGGATACGACGGCAGTACGGATCTGGTGAAAGAGTTTGGACACGTGCGGTGTTCGCAAGAGAAGAAGATCCGATGAATTCTACAGACCCGTTGACGGCACACCAACCGGGTCCAGATTTCAATCCCCTATCACCGTCACCATCAGCGTGCGATCGTGGGGGCGGATGTCGCATTCCAGGTGGATGATCTGCTGCCACGTGCCCAACACAAGCGCGCCGTCGCGCACCGGCACCGTTAGCGACGGCCCGAGCAATGTCGCCTGCAAGTGTGAATGGCCGTTGCCATCATGCCAGGTCTGTTCGTGACCATATTCACGGCTGGGCGGCATGAGCTTGTCCAGTATCTCAGGCAGATCGCGCTGCAAGCCCGGCTCGAACTCGATCGCGCCGAGCGCCCCGGTGCTGCCTACGTTGAAAATGTGCACGAGGCCGGTGCGAACACCTGACGCGGACACGATCGAGTGAACGTCGGCGGTGATGTCCGTCATCTGGCCGTGCCCGGCCGTGTTGAGGCTGATTTGCTTCTGAACCACCATTTGTTTCTCCATGAGTCCAAGGAGCGGGGCAACCTACCACGTCGGCAACAGCCTGGCACGGACGCTTCGACTAGGATTCGCCACGATGGCGAGCGACCGCAGAGCAGATCCGAACACGCCGAGGCGGATCGTGATTCTCGGCGCCGGGTTCGGTGGGGCGTATTGCGCTGCCGCGCTTGGGAAGAATCTCCGCGGGCTCAATGTCGAGGTCCTGCTCATTGATCGGAACAACTTCTTTGTGTTTTACCCGCTGCTGGTCGAGGCGGGCACGGGCAGCCTGGAGCCCCGCCACGCGGTGGTGCCCATTCGGGCGTTTCTCAAGACGGCCGAGTTTCGCATGGCCGAGGTGGTCGACGCCGATTTTGATCGTCGATCGATCACGTACCGGCTCGTCGGCGGCGACGACACCCAGCAGATCGACTACGACGAGCTGGTGATCTCCCTGGGCAGTGTCACGCGCCTGCCGGACGTCCCCGGCCTGCGCGAGTTCGGCTGCCAGCTCAAGAGTCTGACGGACGCGGTCGCCCTGCGTGACCGGGCGATCACCATGTTGGAGCTTGCCAATGCGACGGACGACGAAGCGAAGCGCCGCGGGCTGCTGCACTTTGTCGTGGTCGGCGGGAACTTCACCGGCGTGGAGGTGGCGGGGGAGTTCGACATGTTCCTCCGGGCCGCCGCGCGAAAGTACCGTCATGTGAATCAGCGAGATATCACGGTCACACTCGTGGAGATTGGCGACCGGATTCTGGCGGCGCTGGATGAGGACCTCGCCGAGTATGCAGCGGCCCACATGCGCAAGCGCGGCATCGATGTCCGCCTCAACACCACGGTGACAGCGATCGAGCACGATTGCGTAACGCTCAGTTGCTCCGAGCTGCTTGACACTCGTACCGTGATCTGGTGCGCGGGCATCGAGCCGAATCCTCTGATCGGCGCCTGGCCGCTGCCGGTCGATGATCGCGGCTATATCCTCTGCGAGCGCGATCTACGCGTGAAGGGGATCGAGCACGTCTGGGCGATTGGCGACTGTGCGGTGAACCTTGACCGGGAGGGTTCGGCTTATCCGGCCACCGCCCAACATGCCGTGCAGCAGGCGGCGCATCTAGCCGGTAATCTCGCCGCGGTGCTCAGCGGTCGCGACCTTCGGCCGTGCGATATCAAATCAAAAGGAGCGCTGGCGGCGCTGGGGTGCCGCACGGGCGTGGCCAAGGTCTTCGGTTTCAAGCTGGCGGGCTTTGGAGCCTGGTTTCTGTGGCGGACCGTGTATCTGCTCAAGATGCCCGGCCTGGCCCGGAAAATCCGCATCGCCCTGGACTGGACCATCGACCTCGTCTTCTCGCGCGACTACGTCCAGCTCGGCGTCCATCGCACACCCCGGGAACCCGCCGACGCTCCACCAACAGCGGGAGCGGGGCACAATAGGAAGGTTGCGCCGCCCAGTGGGGGCGCTTGATTTAGCAATATTTCCCCTTCCGGTTGCGTTGTTGCGTGCGTATGGATCATAATGGTACTGAGGCGAGGCCCCGGACACGCCTGTATTGCCCGGTGCTATAGTGGCGACCTGTTATCGGCCTCACTCGGAGATCAGATAAAAGAGCACCCACCAGGAGTGTCACCATGCGTATGCGATCACTGGCGATCATCTCAGTTGCCTGCATCACCGCGCTTACCGCAGGCGTCTTCGGGCAGGGCAAGTCGGCCGACGACAAGAAGAAGCCCGACTTCCCGAAATTTGCCGAAGTGTCCAAAGGCTACGAGAAGATCGTCTCCACCGCGGACGGATCGAAGCCGTTGTATGCGGTCTACCTCCACAAGAAGAAGAACCAGCTCCTGGCCGAGCTGCCGTCCGGGTGGACCGGCCAGAAGTACTTCATTGCCGTGACCCAGGCCAGCGGAAGCGTCTTCGCCGGCTTGCAAGGCCCAACCCGCTACGTCTACTGGAAGCGCTACGACAAGCGCATGGCGTTAATTGAACCGCAGATCAGCACCCGGTCCACCGGCGAGTCGCAGTCCAAGAGCTCCGTGAAGCGCCTGTTCACCGACCGCGTGCTCGTGGATGTGCCTATCGTGACGATGGGTCCCGGCGGTCAGCCCGTGATCGACCTCGATGATCTGCTCATCGGCAAGGCGAGCACGTTTCTCGGCGGGCGAGTTCGCGGCATCAACACCCGCCTGGCGCGAGTCGTCAGCGCCAAGGCGTTTCCAAAGAACATCGAGATTGCCATTGAAGTTCCCGTTTCCGGCGGCACACTTACCACCTTCCACTACTCCATCAGCGTTATCCCCGACAGCACCGGCTACAAGCCGCGGGCCGCGGATGAGCGCATCGGGTACTTCACGACCGTCTACCGCGACCTTGGTCAATACGAGCCGCACAAGAAGTGGACCCGCCACATCGATCGCTGGGACCTCCAGAAGCGCGATACCAAGCTCCGCCTCAGTCCGCCCAAGGAGCCGATCGTTTTTTATATCGAGCACACCGTTCCCGTCCGCTATCGGCGATGGGTCCGCCAGGGCATCCTCTACTGGAACGAGGCGTTTCGGAACATCGGGCTCGATAACGCCATCGAGGTTCGCTATCAGGACAAGGCCACCAAGGCGCACATGGATAAAGACCCCGAGGATGTGCGCTACAATTTCATCCGTTGGCTGAATAACGACATCTCAACCGCGATTGGACCGCACCGTTCGCATCCGTTGACCGGACAAATCCTCGATGCGGACATTGTTCTTACGGATGGTTGGATTCGAGCCTATTGGGGCTGGTATCACGAGCAGGCGCCGGAGCTGGCGGTCGAGGGATTCAGTCCCGAGACACTGCTGTGGCTGGAGGATCATCCGGATTGGGATCCGAGGATTCTGCTGACGCCGCCCCAGAAACGGCCGGCGATTCTTGCCCAGCGGCAAGAGCGCAAGCGTCGACTTGCGGCCGGCGAAGAACTTGCGCCGTTTCCCGCTGACCCCGCCTTGATGTACAACGATGAGTTGGCCGCGATCAGCGAATGGCTCGGCGACGAATATCGAATGTGCCTGGCTGCCCACGGCCTGGCGGCGGAGATGGCCTTTGGACGGTTGAGTCTCGAGTCGTTGGGGCTCATCGAGGCGTTTGATGGTGAAGACGCGCCCGAAGGTGACATGCTGGACGGCATCCCCGAATGGTTCGTCGGCCCGTTGATGGCGGCCCTCGTCTGTCACGAAGTCGGTCACACGCTCGGTCTGCGCCACAACTTCAAGGCGTCCAGCGTTTATACCCTGGCCGAAATCAACAGCAACGAATTCAAGGGTAAGAAGACGATGACCGGTTCGGTCATGGACTACAACCCGGCCAACTTCAACATGGAAGCGGGCGAAGTCCAGGGCGACTTCGCGATGATCGGCATCGGGCCGTACGACATGTGGGCCATCGAGTACGGGTACACGTTCGGTGATCTGAAGAAAGTGCTCTCGCGTGTGGCGGAGCCTGAGCTGGCGTATCTCACTGATGACGACACGTCGGGTCCGGACCCGCACGCCCGGCGGTACGACTTCTCCTCCAACCCGCTGGACTATGCCGAAAACCAAATGCGTCTCGTGCGCTATCACCGGGAGCGCATCCTTGACAAATTCGTGAAGGACGGCCAAAGCTGGTCCCACGCCCGCCGCGGATATCAGACCACGCTGCGCATGCACCTTCGCACGCTGAGCATGATGGCGAACTGGGTCGGCGGCGCGCACGTCAGCCGCGACCGCAAAGGCGATCCCAACGGCCGAGTGCCGGTGCAGGTTGTCGACCCGGCCAAGCAACGCGCGGCGGTTCAATTCGTTATCGACAACGCCTTTAGCGATGAGGCGTTCGGACTCACGCCTGAGCTACTGGCCCACATGACGGTCGATAAGTGGTCCGATCGCAGCCCAGGCGACCGAAGCGATCCGACCTGGCCGGTGCACGATCGCGTCCGGTCGATCCAATCGTCGGCGTTGACCATGATTCTGAATCCGACGACCTTGACGCGCGTGTACGACAACGAGTTCCGCACACCTAGTGGCGATGACGCGCTCACGCTGCCGGAGCTGATGCAGACGCTCGTTGATGCGGTGTTCACCGAGCTCGGGACGAAGTTTGACGGCATGTCATTCACTGACCGCAAGCCGATGATCTCCAGCTTGCGGCGCAATCTCCAGTCGTCGATGGTTGATCGCTTGATCGGTCTGTCCACGAGCGACCGGCGTATGCCGCGGCCGATTCGGACGCTGGCGGTTCATCAGCTCAAGCAACTGAACGACTCGGTAGCGGAGGTGATCGCCGGCTACGGCAAGGGTTCCCTCGATGGATACACGCTCGCGCATCTGGAAGACTTGACGGACCGGATCACCAAGGCGCTGAACTCGGTCTACACCGAGCGCATGTGACGCGCCGATCCAGTTTGAGATGAGTGGTTGGACGGGTCGCCGAACGGCGGCCCGTTCTTTGTAGGCGCGGGCATCGCGCGAATCGACGTGCTGGGCAACGGTCGGTTTGGCCCGGGCGTCATATTCCATGATGGCATGGACTACATTCCGATCCCTGCCCCGGCGTCGGCGGTGTTGCTTGGGGCGGTCGGCCTGATCGCGCGCCGCAGGCGGCGGTGATAACGCTCCGCTTGGCCGATCAATTCGCGTGCTATAATCAGCCTCGAATTGAGGTGTGATATGAAGCTGACAGCCGTATTTCGCAAGGTGCCCGAGGGGTACGTGGGCTTCGTCGAAGAGCTTCCCGGCGCTAATTGTCAGGGGGCGACCTTGGATGAGGCAAGATCGAACCTGCGCGAGGCGGCCATGCTCACACTTGAGGCCAATCGCACCCTTGTCGAGGAGTCATTGCAGGGCGAGGACGTGATTCGAGAGCCCTTGTCGTTGCCGGCGGCATGAAGCGCCGTGACCTCGTGCGCCATCTCGAGTCGCATGAATGTGAACTATTGCGCGAGGGCCGAAACCACTCCGTCTACGTGAACCGCCCGAAGCGGAAGGTCTCGACCGTCCCGCGCCACCGAGAACTCAACGAGTTCCTGGCGAGAAAAATCTGCCGCGATCTCGAGGTTCCAGAGCCGTAGCCAGCCGGGCGATGCCGCCGATTACAGTGAATTCAGCTAGGATGTGGTTGGTGCGAAGTCGGATGGAGGCATCTTTTCATGCGGTTCGTTATTCCCCTTCTCGTTCTGGTAGCAGTGGTTCTTACCGCTTGCCGAAGACCCGGTCTCTATCACCCGTTTGTCTACCCGCCGCGAGAGATCGACAACTGGGAGGGGGTTCCTCGGCTTTCACGTATAGGGAACGTCCTCTTTGCGGGTCAGCCAACGGAAGAGGGATTCAGGGTACTCGCTGAACGAGGTGTGACGGTCGTCATCAATCTGCGCCCGGATGCAGAGATGCAGCGCGCAGTAGAGTTCGATGAGCCGGCGCTCGTTGAATCGTTAGGGATGGAGTACGTACACATCCCCATGACGCCGGCCACCTTCAGCGCTGATGATGTTGCACGACTCAAGGCAATGATCTATCGTTCCGGGGCAATTCCGGAGGAGCGTTTCAGGTTCGTGATTCATTGCCAATCGTCCAACCGTTGCGGTGCACTATGGGCAGCGTTTCTTCACGACGATTATGGTTTCGATGAGTCAAAGGCAATTGAGTACGGCAAATTGGCGGGACTTCGCAGTGAATCGATGATCGAAGCAACCAAGCGTGTGATGAACGATTAGACAGGCTCAAACCAAGGAGAAGATCATGAACGCCCAAAGACGAATGATCTGTGCCATTGTGACCGCAGTATTCCTTTGCGGTTGCGGCGGCGAGGATGGGAACGGCGATGCAGCAGCTACGCCTGGCGATTTCGGCTCCTTGCAGTCAGCCATGTCCGAGACGGCAAGCAAAGCCATCGACGCGGCGAAGAAGGAATTCACCAACCAGCTCGAAACGGATCAATCCAAGGTTGATGCGGCCAAGGCGATCGCCAAAACGCTTTCAGATGAGCAGCTTGACAAGCTGATCTACCATCTTGACTCGCGGCTTGCCACCGCGCGCAGAAAACTGGCGAATCTTTCCACCGCCGATGAAGGTGCGGCCAAGGCGTTGCAGGATGAGTTGGCTGAGCTGATGAGCGATATCGCCATGCTCCATGGCCAGGCTATGGCACGTATCGACGAGCTAAGCGGTTGAGACGCCCGTGCCTGTATCGGGCGATCGTCTCCGGCGTGGTACAGGTGACTGTCTTTAGCCCACTTCGCCGGCGACGAGTTGTTCCTGTTTCCAGGCTTCTCGGCCGGTCATGGTCGCGGTGACCTCGACGGGCATGGACAGGTGGAGGGTGACGGGGTTGTGCAGCTCGATTTCGCCGGAGACTTCGTGTACGCCGGTCTTGAACGCCGCGCCTCCCCAATCGACATCAAGCGAGCCACAGGCCAGTCCGGCGCGTTTGCGCAAGCGGGCGCCGTGACTGCGCGGGTACCAGCTCGCAGCGGCCATTTGCACGTTGATCACGTCGCCCTGGAGATGCCCGGGCACGGCGATGGGCTGGTGGATCACGCCGAAGTCGCCGCCGCCGGCCTTGAAGGCAAAGTGTACGTCATGCGTGCCGGGGCGAATGACGAAGCTATCCTGGGGCGGGCGAAGGTGCACGATCGCCTCCACCGGGTTCTCAAAGCGATTCTGGTAATAAAGGCTCAGCTCCGCTTGATTCCCATTGGGGCGAACGATGGCCATGAATGAAAGCCCGTCCACGTCGTAGTAGATGTCGCCGAGCACGTCGCGTAGGTGGTCCGGCAGCTTGTCCTCGAATGTCAGTGCGTAGAACAGCCAGGCCGCGAAGCCGACGGTCAAAATCAACGAGGCGGTGCGTTGCGGCCAGATGGACGGCGCATCCGAGCCCATCAGGATCAGCCACGCGATGATGGCCCAGACGCTCGACGCGATCAGGGCCAGGACGAGAATAAAGTTGCGCGTCTCGTGCATCGACGGCTCTCCTGGTTGGCGATCCGATGGCGAACCGGACCCCGCCCACAACCCACGAGCCGTGCAAACCTCACACCTCGGTTTGCCCGCCCTGTGATGCAACGGGCGGCTACGCTCTTTATAGTATCGGGTCCGGCCAGGTTGCGGCCCAAGATTCGTCCTCGCCGGCCTCAACCGCTGCCAACCGAGGGAAACCGCTATGGATTTCGACAACCCCCCAGCCGATCCGGTGGCTGAGATCAATAAATGGCTCTTGGAGGCCCAGCGGCCCGATCGGGCGAATCCCAACGCGATGACGCTGGCCACGGTGGATCCGGACGGCCGGCCCTCGGCTCGCATCGTCCTGCTGAAACATCTGGACGACGAGGGCGCGGTGTTCTACACGAACCGCACCAGCCGGAAAGCCAGGGCGCTCGAGGCGAATCCTCAGGCCTCGCTGGTGCTGTACTGGGATCCGGAACGCCGGCAGGTGCTGATCGAGGGGCGCGTGTCAACGGTGGACGATGCGCAGTGCGATGCGTATTTCGCCAGCCGGCCTCGCGAGGCCCAGATCGGAGCGTGGGCGAGCGAGCAGTCGCAGCCGGTCGAGAGCCGGGCCGTGCTCGATGCCCGCGTGTTGGAGGTGGCGGCGCGGTACGCCGGCCGCGAGATTCCCCGCCCCTCGTATTGGGGTGGGTATCGCGTCAGTCTCGACCGCATCGAGTTCTGGCAGGGCCGCGATGCCCGGTTGCACGATCGAGTCGCCTACACCCGCAACGACCAGGGCGGCTGGAGCGCGCAGCGATTGTTTCCGTAACGAGCGGCATCAAATCATCGAGGCATCAAGGCATTGAGGCATCAAGGCATTGAGGGTGAGAGAAAAAGAAATGATGCCGAGTGAGATCGAAGCGAGCCGCCGCGTCCTCGCGAGCGGTCGACTTCCGCGCACCGCGCGCCGATCGGTTTGCGCACTGCGTCCTGGTCACTGAAGTGACCAGGCCTCGGGCTCTTGCCCCATCTGCGTTCTGTGCGGATCTATGGTGAATTCTTCAGCTACGCGTCGCCGAGCGTGTGCCGAACCCAGTGATTGAGCGACACGCGTGTGAGCTGTTTGGCGGTCTCCGGATCGACATCGAGGAACCGCAGCCCCAGTTCGTGCTTGCGGAACCCAATCTTGTTCGATCGCACGACCTCGGCCTGCACCTTCATCGTCTCCCCCTCGTACGTCAGCTCGACTTCGACGACGGTGTCCTTGGGAGCGCGTGTGCAGCGAACCCGCATCCCCCCGAGTGACAGGTTCAGGACCTCGCCGAGGTTGCATTTCAGCGCTTCCTGCGGCAGACGGGCGTGAGCGCGCCGGTCGTCGTTCGCCTCCGTCGGCTTGGTCAGGGTCACCGTAAACCAAATTGTGAGACCGTCTTCGTCTTGGCTGGTATCGACGCCGAACTCCCCGCCCATAAGCTGGACGAGTTTCCCGGAGATAGTCAGCCCGAGTCCACCGTCCGTTTCAGGTCCCGTGTTGTCTTGTCGTGGGGCAACGAAGTTCGGCCCAGGGATCGTGGTCGACTCGTGTGCCAACTGGAACCGAAGGGTGGTGTGGGAGTGAGTCTGGTGTTGCACGGCAACGTTCAAACTCACTTCGCCCTGCTCGGCGAGCTTGATCGCGCGGTTCATCGAGTACAGGAGGACCTGGCGTAACCGACCGGGATCGCCCCGGACGAGGGCCGGAACCTCCGGGGCCACGCACTGGACCAGCTCGATCCCCCTCTTGTTGGCAGCCGGCGCGAGCATGTTGACTGCCTCTTGAACCATCGATCGCACGTCGAAATCAGAGGTATCGAGCTCGATCTCGCCCTCGTCGAGTCGCGGCAGCTCGAGAACGCTCTCGAGCAAGCTTGACATCGCGGCCACGGCATATTCAGCCGTATTGAGGTATCGCTGTTGCTCGTCATCAAGCTTGGTGTCGCGCAAAAGCTCGATCATGCTGATCACGCCGTCGATCGGCGTACGGAGCTCGCTGGACATCTCCGCCAGGAACTGGCTTGGCGAACCGGGCGAACCGGGCGGGTCGAGCGCGGACTGTCGCGCCGCCTTGAGGCGCTCGCACCGGGCCGACAGCGCATCCAGTTCGCCTTGAAGTTCGGTCGTCGTCGAGCGTAGATCGTTGATGCCGGGAGCGGCCTGGTCCCTTGGCGGCGCCGTCAGCGGCAGGCCCGGCCCGACGAATGATTCAGCGGTGGCGATCGTGCCTGGGGTTGGGTCGGCCTCGACCGTGTCCTTACATTCGTCGCGGTCGGAAATGCCTTCGACAACATCCTCGTCTACGGAAGGTGTCGGCGGAGGCGCGACGATCTGCGGTTGTTGGCGCGCTTCGACCAGGGCCTCGGATACGCGTTGGGCCATGAGCGCTACGTTGACCTCGGTTTTCTCGGTGATCTGCGCTACCGCTGAGGCTCGCTCCAGCATCGCATCGCTCGTATTCGTCGTGTGCTGTTGGAACTGGGCGACCGCCTCCTTGAGTCGATCATCGAACTCGACAAACTGCTGCTCGAGTCGTGCCTCAGCCTGCTCCGTGCGGCGCTGTCGCTCGTCGAGATCCTCCGTCGCCGCGGCGATCGTGTCCGTTCGTTCTTGAAGCGCCTTGAGCAGACGGAGGCCCAGACGAAGTCGCTGTTCCAGTTTGGCCGACGCCTGCTCGGCCTCGGCGCGGTGCCGCTGGGCCTGATCCGTCAGGTTCGTCAACTTGCCGGCGGCCCGTTGAAAGTCGCCGATCACCGTCTCGATCGTCTCGGCGAGATCGTCCACCGCATCCCGATCCAACACCTGGATCGTGCGGATGATGTCGTTTTGGTCGTCCTGCTCAGTCACCGTGGACAGCCTCTGTTGGACCGGTCACGACGAGCGAGTCAGCGCGCACCGCGATCCCGGTCACCTCCGTTGGCTTATCGGCCTAGCCGGGGGGTGTCGTTCAGTCAGGCTGGCCGTAACGATGCTCGAGCAGCTCGACGGTGAACCCGCCCTCGTGCTCACCGTCGATTCGACCCTGGAGCAGGTATGCCCAGTCCGAGAGCTCCTCAATGGGGAAGCTCACCGTCTCACCCAAGACCTTGCCTGAGGCCAGCTCGGCCTGAGGCGGGTTGGCCAATCGCCCTTCGATCCGAAATGGCGACCAATGAAGGATGGGCTTGACCCAGAGGTGCTCGACCCCGCCGTTGACGGTCGGTGCGGCCCATTTCACGGTCCATTGCGATCGTTCTTGTTCAGTTGAGCTCAACCATCGCTGCCGAGCCTGATCGGCCGTGCGGCGGGCCTCGGCGATCGCTTCGGCGAGTTCCGGATCATCGGCTTCGTTGGGAACGGCCACTTGGGCCGAGCCGTCGGCGATCTGCCAGGGTGACGGCTGGGCGACCGTGGGCGGCGACCGCTTGGTCGCTTCCGGCGGCATCTCAGCGGACTCGCAGCCGATCAACGCCACCCACGAAGTCCCGACCATGATCCCTACGATCGCCTTGTTCATCGCCGCTCCCATCGCTGGATCGTAGCCGGCGCCGCAGCGAGTAACCATACGAACCGGCCGTATGCGACTGGTTGCGTCGGCGATCGAGCGGCGGCGGCGGGTCAGTCGGGACTGGCTGGGTCGTCGTCGGGATCACTGTCCAGCAGTTCCTCGGCTTGGCGGATCACCGCCGGCGGAAACGTCTGGCCCTCGCCAAGCGGCTCAGCGGCTGCGGGCTTGGTCGGGTCGGTCTCGTCCAGCCCAAACTGCTCGATCCACTGGTCGACCCGTTTCTTATCCAATGGACCCGTCGGCCGATCGTCCAGCGGCTTCGGTCTGGTCTGAGCATCCGCCAGCAGGTGTCCGAGGAACGCCTGGGAGGTAGTCGTGCGGCAGCGCCGCTTGCGCGCGGCCGTGGCCACGGCCCGGTCGGACGTGACCACCGTGATCCGCCGACGATCGGAAGCGGCGTCGATCAGCTCCCGGATCAGGTCGTCCGCCTCACGGCCCGGCCCGGCAAAGCGGACGGCGATCAGCCTCGGCAGGCCGGCCGACGAGGGCATCGGCCCCGTGCCGTCACAGACCAGCGTCACGAGCTGCCGTTGATACCGGCTGGACGAGATGAGCCGAATCAGCCCACCAACATCGATTCCGGCCATTTCCGGCGGGAGGATGCCAGTCATGTGCAGCACGTTGTAGGTGTCGATGAGAAGCGGCATGGGGGTGTCGGCAATACTCTGCAAAAATGTGATGGGAGATCATTTGGACCTCAGACTCGGTGCTCCTTGACGGCCTGCTTATATTTTTCACTCATAGCCCGAATTTCCTGGAAGGCGTCGTTCATCAGTGCTCTAAGTGAGGCATGTGTTTCACCACGCCGAACCGCCTCAACAACAACTTTTGCGAGGTTTTTGCCCTTACATTTCGTGTGGTACTCTTCGTCAAGTGAGCGAAGGCTGAAATTCATGCATTCAAATGGAATCTCGTTATGGTGTCCTCGCGGCTTCTCCGCAGCGAATCGCACCAGTTGATCGGGCGACAGAACGTACCAGTAGCCATGTTTCGGTGCCCAGATGACACAGCAGATGTACTTGATTGGCCGAACCTGATTGATCGTTCCAGTCCCGCTTGGTTTAGAAACTGTTTCACAACCTATCCAGCCGTTTGAGCTTGTTCGCGCAGAGTAGGCACGCGGCGAGATCATGAAAGGCCTGAAAGTGTTCGCCACACTTTTCGTAACACAGCTTGATTCGACGGCATTGGCCGAACCAGGCCAGCGTGCGTTCGACGACGTAGCGCCGTCGCCCCAACCCGCTGCCGTGCTCGGAGCCGCGCGGACAGAGCAATGGCTCAATGCCCATCGCCATGATCGCGCTGATGATCCACGGGAAGCCGTAACCGCGGTCGCCGATCAGGGCGTGCGGCTTGCGGCGAGGACGACCACGCGGACCTTGAATCGCGGGCATGGCGCGGACCATCTGGAGGGCGGGCATGTCGTCGCGGAGGTTGGCCGGCGTGGTGTGAACGACCAGAGGCAAGCCGTTGGCATCGGTGATCACATGACGCTTGCAGCCTTTTTTCGCCCGATCCGTGGGGTTCGGTCCGGTGTGGCTCCCCCAAAAACAGCTCGGACGGACGCCGAATCAATGACCGCGTACGACAGATCGACTTCACCCAGTTTGCCGAGTCGAGTCAACAAGCGTTGATGCACATGTTCCCAGACGCCGGCTTCGGTCCATTGCCGTAAACGACGCCAGCACGTCGATCCGCTGGGACACGGCATCTCTCTGGGAATCATCTGCCAAGGCATCCCCGATCGCAGCACAAAGATGATGCCCAGCAATGCGGCGCGATTGTCGCAGAAGGGGCGGCCGCCTCTGGGCTGAGGCGGCGGTGACGGAAGAAGAGGCTCCACCTCTTCCCACAATTCGTCCGGCAGCAGTTCCATCGCCATGGCGTTGCCTCCATGCTTGACCTGGCTCTCGTTCATTCATCGGCGATTGCATCGGTTGTGAAACAGTTTCTTAGCGTGGCATTCTTTGATCTCAACGTAGAAATCCTTCCCATCGACGTGGACAATGACATCGCCTTGCTTCGATTTGTCAGAAAACCTTGCTCCATCAACGAGCTTTACGAACTCAACCTCAGCTTTATGGCCTTCACCTCGAATTGTTTGTCGAGCCATCTTGCTGTCACTCCCATGTATTGATAGATGGGGGTATCAGTTCTGAACGGGCGACGACTGCCCGGGCGAGCAACCGGACCCCTAAACGCTGCATGGGATAGCGCCGGTTTGGTGCTAAGTCAATGAGATTGAATCATTCTTTAGTACCAAAGGCCCCAGATTATTGGCAGGATGTCAGTTAGAAGATGCTCTCAGCTTGCTAACACCAGCCGGCATTGTGCGAGTTGTTGAGAAATAGCGCGGATTGCTTGGCGTGGCTGTTGTCGGTCGTAATGAACACTTTCCCGAGTTCGCAATCCTTGAGGAATTGGTCCGTCATTCTGCCTCTTCAAGGACGAAGGATCGTCGATCGGAGGCATCAGAACAGAACCTGCTGAAGATGTGCGGTCTGGTGTGGGATGGGATCGAACCCGATCCACTCGATCTCCTGTTTGCCGCCGAATCGCCGGGCCATCACTTCCAAAGCTTGGGGATTATTGTCGATTAGAATGAAGTTTCGATCCAGCTCCAGACACACCTCACCGACGGTTCCGCTTCCGGCGAAGAAATCCAGCACAAGATTATCCCGGGAAGAAGAGGCCTGGATGATGCGTGTCAGCACACCTACCGGCTTTTGAGTGGGATAACCGGTTTTTTCTTTGCCGTTTGTCGGAACGATCGTGTGCCACCAGGTATCAGTGGGAAGCTTCCCTCGTGCGGCTTTCTCGGGTCCCACAAGCCCAGGCGCCATATAAGGTATTCGCTCAATCTCCTCCGCATTGAAAATGTAATCGTTCGGGTTCTTGACGTACAGCAGAATGTTGTCGTGCTTCGTCGGCCACTTCTTCTTCGTGCGGGCTCCGTAGTCATACGCCCAGATGATCTCATTCAGGAAGCAGTCTCGGCCGAAGATGCGATCCAGCAATATCTTGCAGTAGTGGACTTCGCGGTAGTCGATGTGAAAGTACAGGCTGCCGTGAGGCGCCAACACCCGATGGGCCTCGCGGAGCCGCGGCTCAAGGAAGGCGAGAAAATCATCAAACTGATCATCAAACGACTTGTGCCCGAGCTTGACCGTGTCGTACCGGCGACCCTGGAACCCCGTCCGATCGCCATCGTGTGACGCGATCGTCTCGATCTGAGTCCTCCCCTGACGTCGGCCCGTGTTAAATGGTGGGTCGATATAGACGAGGTCTACCGACGACGTCGGCATCCCTTGCAGGATCGGGAGGTTGTCGCCGAAGCAAATCCGGTTTCGCATGTTGTCGGACCCGGTTGCAGTACCGCTGTGATTAGTCATTTCCCATCCGTTTGGCATCCCACCCGGACCCTGTCTAACCGGTTGAGCGTACGCCACGATACACAAGGCCGATTGTAGCATGGGCGGGAGAGGCGCTCGGTGTGTCTTGGGGGTGCGATCCCATACAGGAGGCGGGGAGGCAGCAAATCCTCAACGGGGGAGCATTTTCGAGCCGATTTGTGGTCGGGACTTGCCTCAGTAGGGGTTTTCGCCTCTAATGCCCGGCTCGATTTGTTTGGAGTGAGGCACGCGTCTATGGCTATTCGCATCAAAGCTCGCGGCGGGGAGTCGGTGGAGCAGATGCTCCGTCGGTTCAAGAAGATGTGTGAGAAAGAGGGGCTGACCAAGGAAATCAAGCGGCGGCAGTACTACGAGAAACCCTCGGAGCGGCGTCGCCGGGCCATGCGCAAGTCCATCCAACGGGCGCTCCGAAACCAGGAAAAACCGGCCCGCCCGCGGTCTTGAGGCCGATGACGGTCAACGGTTAGCGTGGATCCCGGCCCCCCTGGACGGGTCCTCGCACCCGATCGGGGCCGCACGGTCGGCGATCACTATTGACAAACCTACCTGTTCCCTAGCTGGAGAGACCGATCGTGAACGTGCATCTGCTTGCGGACTTCTCAGACATCTGGAGCAACGCGCCGGTGTGGATCATCGCTCCCATCGGGGCGGTCCTGGCCCTGATCTTCGCCGTGTACTTCAGCCGTACGGTCATGGCTCACTCCGAGGGTGACCCGGAGATGATCCGCATCGCCGAGGCCGTCCGGTCCGGGGCGATGACCTACCTCAAGCGGCAATACAAAGTCGTGGCCATGGTATTCGCGGGGCTGCTGGCGGTGCTCGTGCTGCTGGGGCTCACCGGCATCCAGAGCCTGGTTACACCCGTCGGCGTGCTGTTTGCCTGTCTGTTCTCAGCCACGACCGGATGGCTCGGCATGAAGATGGCGACCAACGCCTCGGCCCGCACGACCTTCGCGGCGAAAAACTCGCTCAATGAGGGACTTCGCGTCGCATTCCGGGCTGGGGCCGTGATGGGGCTGATCGTCGTCGGCTTCGCCCTCTTTGATGTATCGATCTGGTTTTTCCTTTGGAACACCGTGCTCGGTGAGAGCCTTACGCTCGTCGAGATCACCACGATCATGCTCACCTACGGCATGGGCGCCTCCACGCAGGCGCTCTTTGCACGCGTCGGCGGCGGGATATACACCAAGGCGGCGGACGTCGGAGCGGACCTTGTGGGCAAAGTCGAAGCGGGCATGCCCGAGGACGACCCCCGGAATCCCGCCACCATTGCCGACAATGTGGGGGATAACGTCGGCGACGTCGCGGGTATGGGGGCTGACCTGTACGAGTCGTACTACGGCTCGATCCTTGCCACCATGGCCCTCGGGGCTGCCGCCGCCTTCGGGATGGGTCTCGGCGACAGCACTCTCACCGCCACCGTCGCCATGAAGCTCGCCGCGGCCCCCATGGCCTTAGCGGGCATCGGCATCGTCTGCTCACTCATCGGCGTGTTCGTCGTTCGCACAAAGGAAGACGCCTCGTTCAGTCAACTGCTCAAGAGTTTGCAGTTCGGCGTGTGGGCGGCCTCCGCGCTCATTGCCGTGGGCGCGTTGGTGCTCTTGCTCTACCTCTTTGGCGATGCCAAGGAGCACGTGAGTGGACTCGGTATTTGGGGGTCGATCATGTCCGGGCTGGTCGCCGGCTTGATCATCGCCGTCGCCACCGAGTACTACACGAGCTACGAACACAAGCCCACGTTGGACCTGGCCGAGCAGACTGAGACCGGACCCGCCACCGTCATCATCTCCGGCACCGCGCTGGGCATGCTCTCGACCTGGGTGCCGATTCTGACGATCGTGATTGCGATTCTGGCGGCCTTCAACTTCGCCGGCGGGGGCCATGATTTCCTGCTGGGACTGTACGGCGTGGGGATCGCGGCCGTGGGCATGCTCTCGACGCTTGGCATCACACTCGCCACGGACGCCTACGGACCGATTGCGGACAACGCTGGAGGCAACGCCCAGATGACGGGCCAGCCCGCATATGTCCGCGAGCGCACCGACATGCTCGACGCGTTGGGCAACACCACCGCCGCCACCGGCAAGGGCTTCGCTATCGGTTCGGCGGCGCTGACCGCCCTCGCCTTGTTGGCCGCGTACGTCTCCGTGGTGCAGACGAATCTTAACAAACAGTTGGCCAAAGACGTGGACGCCGCCGCGATGTTGGACGGCACGCCCGGCGCTTATGTCGCCCAATACAAAGGCTACGGACAGTTCGTTATTGCCGAGCGGAGCAGCGGAGACGTCTTCGGCGGCATGTTGCTCGCTTCCAAAAAGATTCGTATCTACGTCGACGACACGCTCGAACCCGGCCAAACCCTTGGTTTCTACGGCGATCTCGACGAGGATACCAATACCTATCCCATCCCGGTCGGGGGCAGCACCGTCAGCGTCGCACCCGCTGACCGCGCCACCATCACGCAGATGCTCAGCTTCTACGAGGTCACGCTGATGAACCCGCGCGTGCTCGGCGGCCTGTTCATGGGCGTTCTGCTGGCGTTCGTCTTTTGCGCATTGACGATGCGAGCCGTGGGCCGCGCCGCCTACAGCATGATGAACGAGTGTCGCCGTCAATTCGGGGTCATGAGAGAAGCATTCAAGAAGCAGGGAATGAGCGACGCGGACATCGCCGATCCCATGAAATGGCCCAATCAGGTCGATGTCGACGGCAAGCAGTACCCCGACTACGCCCGGTGTGTGGACATTTCCACGGTCGGCGCACAGAAGGAGATGATCATTCCGTCCCTGATGGCCATTGCCATTCCGATTGCCGTCGGACTCGTGCTCGGCGTCGGCGGCGTCATGGGCCTGCTGGCCGGCGGACTGACCAGCGGCTTCGCCATCGCAATCTTTATGGCCAACGCCGGCGGCGCGTGGGACAACGCCAAGAAATACATTGAGATGGGCCACCACGGCGGCAAGGGATCCGATTGCCACAAAGCCAGCGTGGTCGGCGACACCGTCGGCGATCCCTTCAAGGACACGTCCGGCCCGTCGCTGAATATCCTTATCAAGCTCATCGCCATCGTGTCGGTGGTGTTCGCCGGACTGATCGTCAAGTTCTCGCCGGCGATTGGGGCTTTCTGTGGCCTGGGGTGATCGATCGTGCCCATGACCGCCAAGGCCGAGCATCGGAAGCTGCGAGATTTCGTGATCGAGGCGGCGCGCCTCTTGGCGGATCGGCACTGCCAAGACGTCGTGCTGCTTGATGTACGCGGACTGAGCCAGGTCTGCGATTACGTCCTCATCGGCTCCGGCACCAGCGATCGGCAGATGAAGTCCCTCGCCGAGGAGCTTGAGGATCTTGGGCGGGCGAACGACAATCCCGTCTTCCGGTCCAGCCAAGACTCCAGCGTGACCTGGATCGTCATCGATTTCGTCGATCTCGTCGCCCACCTGTTCGAACCCGACCAACGAGCTTACTACGATTTAGAGGGCCTTTGGTCGGACGCCAAGCCCGTGGATTGGCCCCGTCCGTAGAATGATCGACTGACTGACTCACCACAGAGCTGACTGACTCAACACAGAGACACAGAGGACACAGAGAGAACAACACGAAGGAATAAGAAACGGGCCGTCAACAGGGGCGGCGTTCATCTTTGAAATAGATTTCACTGACTATATTCTCCCTCTGTGTCCTCTGTGCCTCTGTGTTGAACTCTTAAGGGACATCATGCTTCGCGAAGTTCTGTTCGCCAAGATTCATCGAGCGGTCGTCACCGGCTGTGATCCCAGTTACATGGGGTCGGTCACCATCGATCCGGACCTGTTGGATGCGACGGGAATGGTGGTCAACGAAAAGGTGCTCGTGGCGGATTGTGAAAACGGAGCACGCTTCGAGAGCTACATCTTCCAGGGAGAGCGTGGCTCCGGCCAAGTGCGGGTCAACGGCGCTGCGGCCAATCTCACGCGCAACGGCCACCATATCTTGATCATGTCATTCGCCCAGATGACGCCCGACGAAATGCAGCAGCACCGGCCCAAGGTCGTGATCTGTGACGAACACAACGCGATCGCCGAGCTGATCGAGTATTCGCCCGCCGAGGCGCAGGCCGCCGTGGCCGACATGTCCCCCTAACGGGCAAATCGGTCAACAGCGGGCGCCTAACAATCCCAAGAATGATTGACGGGCGCGGCAGCACAATGCCGCGTGTGGATGCGCTACGATCGCCAATGAGCAGGAGGTGCATGATGAGACGATGGGCAATCTCGGTTTTCGTCGCCGCGGCTTTGGCTACGACCGCGATGGGGCAGGTGGCGTTTCTCGACGAAGCGTTCGAGTACGACAAGGATCACCCTCAGGTCGGGTATTGGATCGGAAACGTGGCCTTACCCGCATCGTCCGAAACGATCCTCGTCGGTGCTCTTGAAGTGAAGCAGGCGGATGAGAGCTATGCGCTGCGGATGACATTGCCTGGGGTGGGTGCGTTGAACAAGGATTGCGTGCTCGTTGCCGCGCAGGGGTCGGCGTTGACGTTTGATCTTGTCGCCGCCGGTGGGACGTACCGGTTCGTCGGGGAGATCGATGCGGCTGGACAACGCTTTGCCGGAACAGTTTCGCCCGTTGACGAGGCGGACGACGGCCGGGAGCATTCTTCCTTCGAGTTTGCGCGATCGATCCGCCCGACTGACCTACCCGACCCGCTGGCGTTCACCGGTGATCTCGCCGCGCAGGGCATCAAGATGGGTATGACGATCGTTCTGGCC
>JADFGE010000116.1 GCA_022567855.1 Planctomycetota bacterium
TACGCTCGTGCATCTGACCCCAACACTAGGATGCCTCTGCCGGCTCGGGCAGTGTGCTGGCAAAATAGCGACAGTAATCAGGCTGGGGGGGACGTAACAGTTGTCTCGGAAACGCGCCCCGGACGATTCTCGGCTGTCAATGTACTTGGGCTTTTTCGTCTGGGCGGTACCGGTTGAGATTGCGGCCGGCCGCGCACTTTGCCGCCGCTAGTCAGTCGGCACAGCTCAGTTCTTCAGGCCTTCAGATGCACCTGAATCGCCCCCGGACACGTGCCTGGCCGCTTGGTCAGCCGATACCGCCTCTGGAGGCGCGGCAGACCTAGCCATCGGAGGCGCGAGAATGGAACCGCAGCGAATTGGAGAGTTTCTGGTCCGAAGCGGCGTGTTGACCCAACCGCAGGTTCAACAGTTGCTCGAATATCAGCAACAGACCAGTCGGCCGTTGGGCTGGCTGGCGGAGCGGCACTTCGACATCGATCCCACGGTGATCGAGGACGCCTGGGCCCAGCAGTACGCTGGATTCACCCGAGCCATTGACCCGGAGTTCGAGATCTATGCCGACGACGCGGCTCAGCTCGTGACGCGCCGCCAGGCATGGCAGTTCTGCGTGCTGCCTATTCGCTTTGACGACGGCGAGCTGCTGGTGGCCACCACGCAGCACCACCTGCGACGCGCCCTTGGATTCGCGACGAATGTCATCGGCGTGCCCGTGTTCTTTGTTCTGGCCCAACCGCTCGACCTGGGCCGGGCGCTGTGCAAGCGATATCCGCTGCCCGGCCTGACCCCCGAGTCGGTCGAGGATGATGAGGCCCTCAGCGAGCTGCTGGAGCAGGCCAAGCGAGACCGCGCGGCCTAATCCACCTCAAGCGCGCGCCAAAGTAGCCCGACCGGACGGACACTACGGCGCACGCAGAGATATGAAAGGCGAAAAAACATCGCCGGGCGACCCCCGTTTTCGACCGCGAAATGAGGGCTCGGTCGATCCGGCGCGCGCCGAGCTGACCGCGCGGTCGCCTGGGCGCGCACAAATCGTTCCGCGCCGCGCGTTACCGATCGTTATCCGAGATTATCGCGGCTTAACTTTGCTTAACTTTCGTTACCCGAGCGTTCCCGAGGCCTAGCTTTGGTTACTTTCGACCACGCCTGTGCGCGCCCGACGATTTGCGCGCGCCAGGCTGCCCGCCTGTGACGACTGATTTTGGCGAGAGGAAGAAACCACAGATGGACACAGATGGGTGGGGACCAGGCAGGAGTTAGGAGTTAGGAGTTAGGGATCAGGGGTCAGAGATTGGGGGCCGTGTGCTCGGCAAGGGATGAACTCAAACATAACCGCGTTGCGCAATCAACGAGGCCTGGTCACTTCAGTGACCAGGCGAATCACAGAGCAACGCAATGCCACCGCACCGACGCCCACGAACTTCCGGGGGCCAATCCGTGGGGTTTCTTGACGGCCCGTGGGATCGTGCGATCGTGGGATCGCGGGATGATGGGATCAGCGAAACGGCACATTGCTCCAGTCCCCCCGGCGGGTCAAGCCCGCCGGCGAAACACGGCGATCGAGGATTCCCTAGTGCCAAGTGCCTAGCGCCTTCTTTTTCCCCCTCGATGCCCTCTTCCTGATGTCGAAGCGCAGCGGAGATCCCGATTCCATCGGGGCCTTGATGCCTTCTTCAAGGACACGGGCCCCAGGCACCCAGCAAGATGAGCAGATCGTTCACGCCAACGTCGCCGGTGTTGTCGAAGTCGGCGGGACAAAATTCCTTCGGCGGGCACGGCCCCCAGGCGCCCAGCAAGAAGAGCAGATCCTTAACGCCAACGCTGCCGTTGCAGTCCAAGTCCCACGGGCATGTCACTTGGAACAGTTGGAACTCATACGCGCCCATATCCACGATCGGAGGCTTGCCGTTGCCGGTGTCATCCGTGCAGAGGTCGTCGACAAATCGGTCGTTGCCGTCGAGATCGGTATCGATCCCTTCGGGGACGGCAGTATTGTCGCCAGCGTCGATGCACGGCGAGCCGGGCGAGAGGTTCAGGTCGCCGCGGGGCGCATCGACGAACAGCGGGTCGGCGTCGATGTTACCAGCGCCAGGCCAGCCGCCCTGAACATTGCTGTAGCTCACTGATGCGGTCCCGTTCATCTGGTCCGGGCTGTTAGCCCACACAACGCAGTTGGTCACCGTCGGGTTGCTGTCTATCAAGTTGAGCATCCCGCCGCCGACGGTGCCGACCGAGTTTCCGCTGAAGATGCAGTTCGTCACCGTCGGATTGCTGCTAAGGAGGTTGAGTATCCCGCCGCCGCCGGAGCCAGCCGAGTTTCCGCTGAAGATGCAGTTTGTCACCGTCGGATTGCTGATGAAGTTGTACATCCCGGCGCCCAAGTCGCCAGCCGAGTTCCCGCTGAATGTGCAGTTGGTCACCGTCGGGCTGCTGCCTGAGTTGCGCATCCCGCCGCCGCCGGAGGCGTCACCGCCCGTGATGGTGAAACCGTCGAGGATGGTATCCGCTCCTTCGCGACTGTCGCAGGTGACCACAGTGCCGCTGCCGCCGGCGTCGATCGTGGTCACGCCTGCGCCATCGGAGCTGCGGACGGTGATGGCCTTGCCCAGCAGGTTGATGTTCTCGTTGTAGGTGCCTGGATGGACCTCCACCTCGTCACCATCCATGGCTGCATCGATGGCCTCCTGAATGGTCGGGAAGTCGCCGGGAACGTGAAGTATGTCGGCCGCGGCGGGAAATGTCGGGCCAATAAGGCAGAAACTAATCGCAAGGACCGCCGGGGTTGTGAAGCTTGATTTGAACCACATCGCTCAACCTCCCTCAAGGTAAAGGCCGCAACCATCGAGATCGGCAATACAGACGCCGCCGGCCCGCGCGGAATGGGATGAACCGATTGAGGCCAAGCACACGCCAACGATCGCTACGAGTTGATTTGGGATTCTTCTCATGACCGCATCCTCCAGCCGTCAATCAGCGATCAACGGGCAATTTTAGACGTTCACCAGCCTCGACGAACGTACGCAGGATCCACGATCCGCCTCTCCGGGCGCACAGAGACACCCTTGGGTTCGCCGATCTGGACTCGATCAGATCAACCCTTCATTAGTTCATGCGACAACAGCGCGACCACTTGATCAGCAACCCTGCAAAGAAGTACTGTTTTGTATTGAGCCGCTCGATGCCGCGCTACGATTGCGAGTAATGCTTGCGACCAAGGCGGAGGTGACGATGGCCAATAGTTCCCAGGATGAAGTGACGCAGCTTCTCGCTGCGGCTGGTCAAGGGGACCCCGACGCTCGAAACGCGCTGTTTGCGCTTGTGTACGACGAGCTGCGCGCGCTGGCCCGCCAACACCTTCAGTTCGAGCGGCCCGATCATACGTTGCAGGCTACGGCTCTGGCGCATGAAGCCTACATTCGCCTGGCCCGGCCACAGGAGAAGGGTTGGGCCAATCGCGGGCACTTCTTCGCCGCTTGCGCAACCGCGATTCGACGCATCCTCGTTGAGCATGCCCGCGCACGAGGTCGTCGTAAGCGCGGCGGCCAACACCAACAGGTGCCACTGACCTCGTCATTACTTGTTGCCGATGATAGTCACTTCGATATCATCGCGCTTGATGAAGCGCTTGTCTTATTGAACAAGCTCGACCCGCAACGAGCGAAGGTCGTCGAGCTGCGGTTTTTCGGCGGGATGACCGTTGAGGAAACCGCTGACTTTATGAACCTGTCCGTGCCAACCGTCGTCAGGTATTGGCGATTGGCCAAGGCATGGCTGTATCGTGAACTCTCTGGACAAACATCAGATGCCATCGACGAATTGGAATGAAGTAGCGCAGCTGTTCGATGTGGTTGCAGCGATGCCGGCTGATCAGCGAGAGGCTTATCTCCAACAAGCGTGCGCTGGCAGCGATGATCTGCGCAAGGAAGTCGCATCCCTGCTCGCCTTTGACGGCGTACCGCTTGATCCACTCGAACATGCCGGGCTCAGGGAGGTGCTGGCAGTACAAGTATCAAGCGACGGACCTAAGGATATATCCGGCGAACTCGTCGGTCCGTACAAGTTGGTTGCGCGCATCGCGGTCGGCGGCATGGGTGAGGTCTATCTTGGAGTTCGCGCCGACGGTGAGTTCGAGCAGGAGGTGGCTATCAAATTAGTAGGCGGCAGTCTCGACTCCGATGCCGTCTTACGTCGTTACAAGCGCGAACGGCAAACACTCGCAAGCCTAGCCCATCCGAATATCGCAAAATTGTTTGATGCGGGCGTCACAGAAGATGGCAGGCCGTACCTCGTCATGGAGCACATCGACGGCGTGCCGATCGATCAATACTGCGATACTCATCGGCTGACGATCCGCCAACGACTTGAACTCGTTCGCGACGTTTGCTCGGCAGTGCAATACGCCCACGAGAATCTGGTGGTTCATCGCGACCTCAAGCCGAGCAACATCCTAGTAACCAAGGACGGCACGCCAATGCTGCTGGACTTCGGCATTGCCAGAGTGTTGACGTCCCAAGATTCAGATTCCAAAGAGCAGGTCACAGCGACACTTGCTCAGGCCCTCACGCCCGATTATGCCAGTCCTGAGCAGATTCGAGGCGAACCGATCGCGACGACAAGTGATGTGTACTCGCTGGGCGTAGTGCTGTATGAGCTGCTCGTTGGCCATCGGCCCTACAGCACGAAAGGCCTGTCCGCAGCCGAAGCGGAGCGCATCGTTTGCACCGACGAACGGGTCAAGCCCAGCATGTGTGTTACGCAGGAGACCGATGCGACGCACGGCACGTCAGCCACACACCGACGACGAGAGTTGCGCGGTGATCTCGATACCATCATTCTCAAGGCGCTGCGCAAAGAATCGCAGCGCCGGTACCGCAGTGTCGAGGGATTCTCAGTTGACATCCAACGGTATTTATCAGGCCAGCCGATCACCGCACGGAAAGATACGGTCAGCTATCGCTCAGTAAAATTTGTACAGAGGAATAAGACCGCGGTCACTGCAGCGGGGTTGATCGTCGTTATTTTGAGCGTAGCCGTCATCGGCATCGGCTGGCAAGCCCAAACCGCGCGGCGCGCCGAACGGCTTGCGACGCAGCACGCCCAACGTGCTGAAGCAGAAGCGCTAACCGCCCAGCAGGTCACAGAGTTTCTCATCGGGTTATTCGAGATATCCGATCCCAAACTCTCGCCCCAGGAGCCTCCGACGCTGCGCGAATTGTTGGATCGCAGCGCCGAGCAGCTCCAGACCGCACTGGCCGACGAACCCGCCGTTCGGGCAGAGCTGATCAGCATTCTCGGCCGCGTCTATCAGAATCTCGGCCTTTTTGACGACGCTGAGCGGCTGTATGCGAGTGCGATGAAAATTCGCCACGACGAATTCGGACCGCGGAGCGTTGAAGTCGCCCTGTCGTTGAACAACCTCGGCGTTTTGGACATCGCGCGGAGCAACTTCCCCGAGGCAATACGACGACTGGAAAGCGCTGTACGCATCTACGACAGGGCGCTGAAGCAAGGGGACCAAGTGCTGCGACTGTACCGCGCCAACCGGGCCGACGTGACCGAACGCAACTATGCAACGTCGATGGCCAACCTCGGTCTGGCCAAGATGTCTAATGGTGAGCTTGAGGAGGCGAAGCCTCTGCTCCAACGCGCGCTTCAGTTGATTGATCAGCTTGATCTTGATGACATTACTTTGCATACCAGCGCTGTAGAAGCGCTCGCGTCCGTCTATACCCACGAAGGTAACTACACCGAAGCCGAGACACTCTTTCGCACCTCGCTCGCGCAGCGACTGGAGTACCACGGCGATGATCATCCCTTGGTCGCCACTACGCTAAATAATCTTGCGACCGTGGTGATGGCGCTGGGTCGATATGCGGAGGCAGTCGGTCCGTTTGAACGATCTCTTGAGATTCGACGTGCCGTCTACGGTGATGATCACCCCGCGATTGTCACCGGTTTGGCGAATCTCGGCACGCTCCATAGTCGGTTGGGGAAATATGACGTAGCGCAGCGGTACCTCCATGAATCGTTGGCATTGGCCAGCCACGTGTTGCCTCAAGGGCACACTGTCATCAGCCGAACGCAGTACAACCTCGCTACCGTGCTTATCGAGCGATCGGATTACGAAGCTGCCGAGCGAATATTTCGTGAAGTGCTGACGACATGGCGCGCTGCGGCCGTACCGAATCAACTGCACGTGGCCAAGGCCCTGAACGGCCTAGGGCGGTCATTGGTCAGACAGGAACGCCTCGAAGAAGCAGAAGAGATGATCGACGAAGCCATGACCATTGCTGATCCGTTCGGCTCAGCGGGTGCGCAAGTCCTTGGGCAGGGGCTTCACAACAAGGCGACGATTGCGACGATGCGTCATAAGCCGGTCGAAGCCGAACGCCTCCTGCGCCGCGCGCTTGAGATCTGTTTCGACGTGCTTGGCCAGGATCATCCAACCGCAGGGTCACTTTTGAGTGATCTTGGATGGTCGTTGCAAAAGCAAGACAGAAATGACGAAGCCGTCAAGACGTTACGGCAGGCATATCAAGTGCAGCAAGCCGCATTGGGTGTGGAGCATCCAAATACGCTTACGACCATGCAGCGACTGGAATTGCTTGGGGCATCTGTGCCAGATCAAATTCCCCAATGACCATGTTGCTCAATTCGCCCGGCGGGTCAAGCCCGCCGGCGAAACACGGCGATTGAGGTCTTCCCGAATGCCTAATGCCAAATGCCTAGTGCCTAGTGCCTTCTTTTTCCCCCTCGATGCCATGATGCCATGATGCTTCGATGCCTTCTTTAGGGACACGGCCCCCAGGCGCCTAGCAAGAAGAGGAGATCCTTCACGTCAACGGCGCCGCTGTTGTCGAAGTCGGCAGGACAATCTCCCTGCTTCGGGCACGGCCCCCAGGCGCCCAGCAAGAAGAGCAGGTCCTTCACATCAACGGCGCCGCTGTGGTCGAAGTCCGCCGGGCAGGGCGCGGCCGTCTCGATGGTTTCGCCGGTGATCGTGAACGACGGAACTTCCATGGCTACAAGCATTACCTCGGAGATGCTCTCAATCACCGAGGCGCCGGCGATACCGTTCAGCTCGGCGATCAAGACAACTTGGTCGCCCGGCACCATCGTACCGTCGGGCAACGTGATCATCGTGACAAGGTTGATCTTCCAGTCGAACGAGGGGGAGGAGAAGCCGAAATTGTCGGCGTGGGCGCCAACGTGGCCGATGGCCGAGAGATTGAGATCGGCCTCATTCACGGCGACCGGCCCGCTGAGGCCCATCACCTCGGCGACCAGCTCGCCCATGTTGTAGATCTGCCCGGTGTAGGTCTCAGCCCCGATCGGGAGGAAGTCCACGGTGAGCTCAACATGCATCCCTAGGTTCACAACATTTGTCGCCCGCGAGGAGCCCACCGGAATCGGGCACGGCTCATCGTTGAATCCCTCGGCGGAAACCTCCAGGAACGCGCCTCCTGCAGGGGTATCCGGGATGGACAGATGGACCCCGACGGCGGGGATGATCGGGACGGGCGGTTGGCAAAGGCCGGGTGGGAAAAGTAGGTTACGCAGGTCGATGGAAACGCCGTAGTCGCCGCCGTCGCCGATGTTAGTGATCTTGAGAGTACAGTCCGGGCAGACTCCCATGGCGTCGAAGCGCGTCTGGAGCAGAGCCTCGTGCGGGTTGGAGAACTGCAAGAGCCCCTCACCGCCGATCGTGAGCGTGAGCTGGCCGGAGTCCGCCGCGGTGATGTAGAGCCCGTCGATAAAGCCCACGATGTTCGGATCGGGCGGGAGGGCGGCCAGCCGCAGCAGATCGCCGATCACCAACGGGCCGTCCGAGATCTGGATGTCTGTCGCAATGGCGAAGTGAAGGTCCCACATCACGCAATGGGCTGTTTGACCCCCCGCAGCGCCGCCTTTGGCTTGATCGAGGAACACGCTCAGGCCGTGCGGGAGCTGAGGGACGATCGCGGCCAGCCCAGACTGGACCTGCGTGTGGACCAGCTCGCCGGCCCGGTAGACCTCGATGTTGTATTCGGTGACGCCGATCGGCGAGAAGTTGGGGTCGATGAGATAGCCGCCCTTGGGGAGCATGGGCATGCGGATGTGGCCGAGGTCCTGGTCCGGCTTGCCGTTGAACTCTCCGTTGGCGGCGAGCTGGAGAAAGGAGCCGGCGAACTCGCCGAGCAAGTGGACCGCCAGGCCCTCGGCCTGGCCCAAATCTACCTCCACGC
>JADFGE010000117.1 GCA_022567855.1 Planctomycetota bacterium
GAGCAGCTACGAGGGAAGCTCGCGCCGAAAGTCCGTCTCGGATACCTCGTCGGTCGGCGGTCGCCAATACAGCGTGTCGTCGTATCCGGTGACGCGCGCAAAACCGGCCGGCTCGATCGACCAGAACTGCACGGCTTTAGAATCCTTGCGCGCTCCAGCCGGATATGGCATGCGCAACAAGCCCCAGCCATCGACGACCGCCGTCGCGGCCTCAGCTTCCGGCAGCGCTTCGATCC
The DNA here is from genome assembly GCA_022567855.1 of Planctomycetota bacterium. Classification (GTDB taxonomy): domain Bacteria; phylum Planctomycetota; class Phycisphaerae; order Phycisphaerales; family SM1A02; genus JADFNO01. The sequence continues at coordinate 237 of JADFGE010000117.1, forward strand.
GCGCGATCAACCGCTCATAGTGCGGGATGCCGTTGACCGGATACGCGACGATCACATCGCCCATGAGCGTTCGTCCGGAGGAGCGCACCATGTCCAGGAACCCGGTCATGACCGAGACGACAATGATGACCAACGCCACGCACAGAGCCACCGCGCCCACCGCTACCATCGGGATGACGCGCGAGGTGAGGTAGCGGTTGGCGAGAAGAGCGTGGTACATGGTTAAAGAAGGCACGAAGGCAGGAAGGCAGGAAGGCAGGGGACGACAGCGGTTGTCGTGAGCCTAGTCGCGGGCGCGGGCTGGAACAACTGACCCGGCGCGGGACCTGGTATTCGGCGCTTCAGGGCGTGAATTGATCCATGGGCCGGCCGAGCCGTTGCACAAGTTCGATCGGCGCACCGATGTCGGCCACGACAACCTTGCCCACATATTCCTTGGCCGCGGCTGCGATCAATCCGGGCTTCTTGGCGACGAAGGTGACGGTGCAGTCGGCTCGTACAATCGTCCCCAGCGGTTCGCCGGTATCGCAATCCAGCCCCGAGGGGACATCCACCGCCAGCACCGGCGCCGACGCAGCGTTCATCCATTCGATTGCCTGCGCTGCCGGCCCCCTCACCGGCCGATCGAGGCCCGTCCCAAATATCGCATCGACGATCAGATCGGCCTCGGCGTGTGATGCAATATCGTCGAGCGGGACTTCGGGCAATCCCATCTTCAGGCAGATTTCACGGTTGATCGCAGCGTCAGTACCCGCGCGTGGTTCGCCCAGTTTGACGAAAACGATCTTGACGCCGGCGTTGTGCAGGTGCCGACCCAGCGCGTAGCCGTCGCCGCCGTTGTTCCCCGAGCCGCAGACGATCAGGGCAGTGGGTGGTGAAGTTGGCGCTTCGGCGAGCATGCGCAACGCCTGGTCCGCCAAACCGCGGGCGGCGTTCTCCATCAGCACGATCCCCGGGATGCCGTATTCTTCGACCGCAGCTCGATCGACGGCGCGCACCGATTCGCGATCGAGGATGTACTGGATTTGGCTCATCGTCGGCTAGTTTAGCAGGCGGCCGATGGTCGCAGGCGGTGTCGAGTACACTTCGGCTCTGGATCGGCGATCATGACGTTAGCGCAGATTTCACTCGTCCCTGCGATGAAGGGTGCCACCGACAGCGACTCCCGGCGCGCCGGGACGAGTCGTCGGTGCCTAAGGTCAAGGGAGGCTCCGACACGCACGACTCCCTTCGGTCGCTGTGCGTGGCACCCTAAGGTCGTTTACTCAAATGAGACCAGATCTACGAGTCCAAGGATATAACTGTCGGAGGTGACTGAGCGCATGCGGATTCTGCTGACCAACGACGACGGGATTAATTCGCCGGGTATTGCGGCGCTCTATGACGCATTACACGGGCTCGGTGAGATTTTTCCGGTTGCGCCGCTGACCGTTCAATCCGCCACCGGCCACGGCATCACGTTCAACGAGCCGTTGATGGTCGAGGAGGCGATCGTAAACGAACGAATGAAGGGGATCGCGGTGGACGGTCGGCCGGCGGATTGCGTCAAACTCGCCCTGCGCACAATTTGGCCGGACCGGTTCGGCGCCGACGCAGCCCCGGACCTGACCATCAGCGGGATGAACATCGGCGCGAATGTGGGGATCAATATTCTTTACTCGGGTACGGTGGCGGCGGCGATTGAGTCGGCGTTCCTCGGCGTGCCCGCCATTGCCGTGAGCCTCCACATCGGTGATCGCAGCAAGATTTACTACAAACGCGCAGCCCAGATCGCACGGTCCGTCATCGATCGGGTGTTGGAGCATAAGCTGGACGCGCACGGTGTGGTGAACATCAACATCCCGCGCACGGAGAGCGATGATGCGCCGATGCCGTCGATTCGCGTGGTGGAGATGAACGCAGCGCCGGGCACCGAGGAATACGAGCGGCGGGTCAGTCCCGCGGGGCAGGTCTACTACTGGGTCGCGACCGACGGAATGGCGTTTACCCACACGGCGCCGGATACGGATGTCGAGGCGCTGCTGGAGCGCTGCGTGACAGTGACGCCGCTGACGTATGTCCTTACTGATCACGCTCGTTTACAAAGTTGGACGGAACGATTGGAAGAAAGGCACTAGGCATTAGGCATTAGGCATTAGGCATTAGGGAAGCCGGACCTGACGAGCGACCGAAGGGAGCGAGGAAGGTCCGGGTACTTCTTTTTTCCAAGTTCCCCTCGCCTCCTCCCAATTACCTAATGCCTAATGCCTAGTGCCTTCTTTTTCTGTCATGAGCCGCGCGGCTTGACGAGCACGATGCGGAGGCGAATGGGGATCGACTCGCCTTCTCCCAGCCCTTCGAGTCGTTTGCCCTGCGCCCGCCAGCGATAGAGGCTGTTGAGAATCGCCTCGTCTATGCGCCGGTCGCCGGAGCTTTCCAGGATTTTGGCCAGCACCGGCCGGCCGCTGCGTGGAAACCGGATTTCGACCAAGGGGTTTCCCGGGGCCGCGGTGAGCATTGTCAACGTGGTGAAGCTCGGCCGGCGGGGTTTGATCTGCAAGCCGTGCCCGGCGATCGGCTTGCCCAGCTTGATATCCGCCAAGAATACTTCGAGCTTCGACGTCGGATCGGACTCCATCTGAGATGCGTTGCCCGACGTCGGCGTCGCCTGAGGGTTGGGCTTCGGCGCCGGCGGGTTGATCGCGACAACCTCCGTTTCCTCACGAGCCTTTTCCATTGCTTTTGCAAGCAATTCATCAAGCAACGCCAGTGCGCGTTGCAGACCAGTAAGGTCAGTGTTGGGCGTGTCGGCCTGTTCGTTGGTCGATTTGGTTGGTGAGGCCGCCAGCTCAAGGATGTCCAGCAGCTTGGAAAGTTGCGCCGCCGCCGCACGGGCATCAATCTCCGATTGTGATTGGTCCTGCTCCGGGGGTTCCGGGGGTTCCGGGGGTTCGGCGTTCAATGGATCAGAGAGTTCTGCTGGTGCGGCCGGTGAGTTCGCAGCCTGCTCTGCCTCGGCCAGCACCGCGAGGTGTTCCTGATACTCTTCATACCCAATCCAAGTGAACGATGATGGGGTGCGCGCGTCGATTCCGAGATGAACTTCGTCGTCTTGGTCAGGCTCTTGCTCCGGCGCTTTGAAATCTTCCGGATCGAACGCCGTGTCGAGACGAACACTCTGCCAACCGGACGCCGTCATGATCGCCACGAGCAACGGCACAATGACCGCCACATGCGCGAACACGGAGGCGACGAAGCCGAGAACAAGCGGGATGATCGAGCGGTGATTCGTCACGGCGTCATTGTATGACGGTGCGGTGGCAGAACGGCGACGTCGTAACTATTCTCTCATACGAATCGCAATTGGTCCGCAGGCGGGCGCCATGCTTTGACCCCTTAGGGCAAAGCATGCTTCATCCCGACGGGTCGGGAATGAAGCATGGCGCCCGCGAAACGCAGGAGAATCATTTGGGATTCGTATCACAGACTGGACCTCCCGACAGTGGCACGGGCATCTTGCCCGTGCGGACGCCACGCCGTGATGACCCGCACGGGCAAGATGCCCGTGCCACTGCCTAAGGACCAATCTCCGATGGTCGCCCGACCAGCTTGATTTCCAGCCCGGCGAAGGCCAGCTCGTCGTACAGCTCCAGGAACAAGGGCAGCCGATCGACCGTTCCTCGCTCCTCAGCGGCCAGGAAAATCACCGTCTCGGGATCCTCGGCTTTGATCTTCCGGAGCCGCCCGACGACCTCGTCCACCGTGATCGGCTCGCGATTCAGAAAAAGCCTTCCCTGTTGATCGATGCTGATGGTCACGGCGGGCGGAATGGTGGCCGGTTCTCCGGAGGCGAACTCCGGAAGCTGCAGCGGCAACAGCTCCGCCCGGACCATCAACACCATCGCGTAAATGAAAAACGTCAACAGTAAAAAGATCACGTCGATCATCGGCATGATCTCGATGCGCGGCTCATTCTCTGTACGGCGTAGGGTGAGCATGTATGAATGAGGGATGAGGGATGAGGGATGAGGGATGAGGTAATGGGTGGCTAGTCATCCTCCTGGTCGATTTGCAGCGATGCCAGGGACGTGCTGACATCGTCAAGGAACTCAAAGAGCTTATCGAGCCCGGTGATCAGCATGACCGACCACACGGTATCTCCAACGGAGCAGACCCGAAGCCGCCGTTCGGCGCTCTCCAGTTTCTTGCGCAGTCTGAGCAGTTGGGCGATATTCGAGGAGTTGAGGTAGGTCACGCGCTTGAGATCGACGATGACGTCCGGCGTCGCGTTATCTTTGTCCTCGAGCTGACGCATCAGCGTCTCGAACTCCTCGGAGAACATCGGCTCGTCGGTCAGCTCGGCAATGAGGATGCTGTCGGACCATTGTTGCAGGGGCATGATGGCGCCTCTCCCAATGTAGCTGGGTGATGGAAGCGAAGCATACCAGGGCCGGCGCCCGAGGCGCGGGAACTGGGCGAAGGGCTCAGACCTTGCCGCCGCAATCAGCCCGGCTCGGCCGACGCCTCGGCGACCGCATCGACGGTGTCGCCTTCGACGACTCTGGCTGCGGCGATCAACTGGTCCCCGGACTTGAGATTGACCAGGCGAACGCCCTGGGTATTTCGGCCGATGCGGGAGATCGTGTGGGCGGGGACGCGGACGATCATCCCGCGCTCGGAGATGAACATGACGCTGTCGGTGTTGCGAAGGCAGCGAATCGCGACGACACGGCCGTTGCGAGTCGTGGTGCGGATGTCGATTCGCCCCTTGCCGCCGCGGCTTTGGGCCCGGGTCGATCCGTCCTCGCCGCGAACGAGGTACTCCTTCAGCGGCGTCCGTTTGCCGTAGCCGTTGCGAGTGATCGTCAATAGGTCCTCCACATCAAGCGCGCGAACGAGACCGACGACTTCGTCGCCGCCGCGCAGGTCGATGCCTTTGACGCCGGCGGTGCTTCGACCCATGACACGAACGTCGTTTTCGTCGAACCGGATCGACATGCCGATCGAGGTTGCCAGCAGCACGTGGTCGGAGCCGCTGGTGTGGATCACATCGATAAGGTGATCGCCGTCGTTCAGATTGATCGCGATGATCCCCGCGCGATGGACGTTGCGGTAGTCCTTCAAGGCGGTCCGCTTGACCCGCCCCTGCGCCGTGGCAAAGAGAAGGTAGTCCTCGCCCCGCTCGAAGTCCTCGATGTTCAGATACGCGACCGTCCGCTCATTGGGCCGCAGTTCCAGCAGATTGATGATTGCCCGGCCCTTCGCGGTGCGCGACATCTCCGGGATCTGGAAGACCTTCATCCGGAACACGCGACCGTGATCCGTAAAGCACAATAAATCGTCATGGGATGACGCAACGAAGAGGTGCTCGATGAAATCGCCTTCGCGCGGCGCGGTTCCCTTGACGCCCCGGCCGCCGCGCCGCTGACGACGGTAGGTATCGGTCGGCAGCCGCTTGACGTAGCCCTTGTGGGAGATGGTGACCACCACCTCGTGCTCGGGTATGAGCTCGGAGATCTCGAAATCTTCCGCCTCCGTGCGCTCGATCTGTGTCTTGCGCTCGTTGCCGAACTTCTCGATCAGCTCCCGGGCGTCGTCACGAACAATGTCGAGGATAAGTTGCTCGTCCGCAAGAATGCGCTCGTGCCCCTGGATTTCCGTGAGCAGCTTGGCGTAGTCGCTGGTCAATTTTTCGATTTCCAGTCCGACGAGCTGTATGAGGCGCAGCGCGCCGATGGCTTCAGCCTGCACGCGCGTCAACTGAACGCCGTCACCTTCATTGGATCGTTCGATCAGCGTATTTGGAACAAGCTGAGCGTACTGGTGATCGGCCGCGATACGGAACCGCCTTTCCGTCAGCCGCTCGATCGCCTCGTCGCGCGTCTTGGAGCTGCGGATCAGCGCGATCACCTCGTCGATATCACAGACCGCATAGATCAGACCCTCCAGCCGGTGGGCCTGTTTCTTCGCCTCGCGCAGCAGATGCTCGGTGCGACGCCGAATGACCTCCTTGCGGTGATCGATATAACAAAACAGAATCTGCTTCAACCCCAGCGTTCGCGGCTGGCGATTCACCAACGCGATGTTGATGATCGACACCACCGATTGCAACGGCGTGTACTGGTACAGTTGCTTCTCGACGATCTCCGGTGACGCGGCCTTCTTGAGGTAAATGACGATGCGCGTGCGATGCCGCTTGCCAGAGAAGTTCTTGACGTCGGCGATGTCAGAGATACGCCCCGACCTTGCCGCTTCAACGATGCGCTCGATCAGGTTGTTCTGGACCACCTGATAGGGAATCTCGTCGATGACGATCAATTCTCGACTTCCGCTCTGTTCGAAGTGGACCTTGCCGCGCACCATGACTTTGCCGCGCCCGGCGGCATAGGCGGCGATGATGCCCTGGCGGCCCAGGATTATCCCGCCGGTGGGGAAGTCCGGCCCGGGAATGATCTCCATCACATCTTCCAAAGTGATGGACGGGTCCTCGATCAAGGCGATGATCGCGTTGCACACCTCAGTCAGATTGTGAGGCGGCACCGAGCAGGCCATCCCCACCGCGATTCCACTGGAGCCGTTGACCAGCAAGTTCGGGAACTTGCCGGGCAGGACCGTCGGCTCGCGCCGCGTCTCGTCGTAGTTTGCCTTGAAATCGACCGTGTCCAGATCGATATCAGCCAGCAACTCCATCGCCTCGGCCGTCATCCGCGCCTCGGTGTATCGCATGGCCGCGGGGGGGTCGCCGTCGATCGAACCGAAGTTGCCCTGCTTGTCGATGAGCATGTGGCGCATCTTCCAATTTTGGCCCATATTGACCAGCGTTGGATAGATCACCGATTCGCCGTGGGGGTGGTAATTGCCCGAGGTATCGCCGGCAATCTTGGCGCATTTGCGGTGCTTGGCCCGAGGCGAGAGGTTCAAATCATTCATCGCCACCAGGATTCGACGCTGTGACGGCTTGAGCCCGTCGCGCACGTCCGGCAGGGCGCGGTCCATGATCGTGGACAGCGCGTAGGTCAGATAGCTGTCGTGTAGCTCGCGCTCGATCTGCCGATCGATGATCAGGCCCGCTCCATTCGGACCTGATTGATTGGCAGGCATGGTGGTGTTCAGATCGTCGTCCATGGGCATCTGGTGGGTCGTCCCGGTCTTGGAAAGTTGCGGAATCCGCGCCGTTGATCCTGCTCAAAACAGGGCCCGTATTGTAGCCGATTTTGGGCCGTTTGCGGGGCTTCGCAACATGGCGGATTAGACGATGTTGCCCAGCTACGGCGTGGTGATTTTACGGGCCCAAACCAGGTATTCGACGTTGCCGTGGCCCCGCTTCTTGCGGCCGCTCTTGGCCCCGCGAATCGGCGAGGTCGTGCTCCCCAGCACCTCTATGCCAAGCTGCGGCAACTGAGCGAGCACGCGTTTCAGCACTTCTTCAGCGCGTTCCTCCGTCAGCGCGCCATCGACGAGCCACGACTTCTTCTCGTCCCCTTCGAGTTCATAGTGCGGCTTGACCAACGTGATGATCCGACCGCCGGAAGCGAGCCATTTCAGCGCCGCGGGGATGGCATGCTGCTGCCGCGTCCAGCCGAGATCGATCGTAACCAGATCGATGCCTCTTCCTCCCCTCTCCCCTGTCCGGGGGTGGGAGAGGGGTTGGGGGTGAGGGTCTTCTCTGTCTCCCCTCTCCCTTTGGGAGAGGGGTTGGGGGTGAGGGTCTTCTCTTCTCTCGTCAACAACAAAACATATCGCCTCCAAAACCGCCTCAGTCTCTTTCAACACTTCATGATCCCAAAACCGCAATACGCGAATGCCTTGATCTTCTAGGAACTGTGTTCGTATCTCATCTTTCTTTCTTGTTCTAGGCTCATTGTGTTGCCCGCCATCTAGTTCGATTGCGAGTTGCATATCATGGCAATAAAAATCTAGAACATATGGCTCGACCGGATGTTGTCTGCGAAACTTCAGATCAAGCAATCGTCGATCGCGCAGCA
>JADFGE010000118.1 GCA_022567855.1 Planctomycetota bacterium
GGCGCACCCGGGAGCGGGCACGAAGCGCCCAGTTGCTTGGCGGCCAGCGCTCGATAGCGTGTCAGCGTTCGATCACCTCGGACCGAGACCGGCTCGTAATCCTCGGCCATGAACACGACCACGGGTACGCGGTGCCCGGCGTTGATCATCACCTGCTGGGCCAGGTCGAGGTGCTCGTCACGGTCCAACCAGCGCAGCTCGACACACGCGTTGGCCTCGGCGATGCGCTGCAGGAGCGGGCCTTGCTGCACACAATCCCCGCACCAAATGCCCGAGATACACAGCGCCTTGACGTTCCGTGCGAACCCGGTCACGAGGCGCCGCTGCTCGTCGGTCAGTTGGACCTGCTCATAAATCTTGTTCCAGTTTGCCGCCTTCTCGCCGTCGGTTGCAAGATACGCGTCGTAGTCGAGGGCGCTATCAAACTTTTTCTTGAGGAAGGCTGCATTCATGGTCGGTTGGAGTCGTTCGTGAGTTCCAGTAGGAGCGGCCGCTCAGGGTAGGCCGGACAACCGCCGATTCCAAGCGGGGGACTCGCTGGGCCCAGGTCGAGGCGTTCCAGACAAGCTTGGCGTCAGGTGATAGCAGCGGATGCCAAGATCATCCGGGTCGCTCCACTTATTCCGGCATGATGGTCCATGAACGCTAGGAATATATCACTGTGGCGACTCGACGCTGGAAGAGAACCCCAAAGCCGATATTTTCTGTAACTACCTGGCGGTAGGAGGGTTGTGCTTTCGGAGAAGGGGTCCGGGGGCGGCTGGCGCCAAGGTCCGGCGCGGTATTGATTCAGCTGGCCCGGAGCGTGCGAGACTGTTCGGGCCCCAATGACCCGCCGGACTGGCAGATGACGCGCCCGTAGCATGGTCGTGATGGTCGGATTCGACGAGTCGGTCGTGCGGCGAATTGGCCGCCGGCCCGGGCGGTGGTTTGTGGGGTTGTGCTGCGCACTGACCACATTGTGGCTGGTGAGCGGCTTGATCGGCTTTGAGCTTGAGCGCAGCGCGGATATCCCGCCGGTGCCGGAGGCGATTCCGTATGCCGATTTCCTGCCTGGCGGTGTTCGATACCACAGCTCTTTCAAGTTCGATCATGATCCGCAGCACCTGCCGAGCTTCGACCCGTCGTTGCAAGACCCGTTCCCCGTCGTCCACACTTGGCCTACGGTGTCGGGTGACGGTCGGCTTGTGGCCCAGTTCTTTACCGTGAAGGGCGTTTACGGTTGGCCGAAGCAGTGGGTCCGCTGGTCGCACTTCGTTACCTACGACGTCACAGACCCAAGCGAACCATTCGACCGCGCGCAGGCGCCGCCCCAGTTCTGGGTGGATAGCGTCCGCTGGGAGAACACGCGGACGCACTGGATGATTAGGAACGCCGACCGCTCAACATACTGGAACGTTCACTGGGAATGGAATCGGATGCTGCTGTGGGCGCTGTCAATCGAGGCGCTGGCGGGTCTTGTGGTGTTCGTTATCTGGATGAGATACGTGCTGGTGATCCGCCGCCGGTTGCGCCGGGGGCTGTGCCGCGAATGCGGCTACGATCTGCGGGGAACGAAGCCAGGCGATGTCTGCCCTGAGTGTGCTACGGTTCGTGCGCAACCTGAGGAGGCGAAGCCGCGACGGCTCCCCCTCGTCCGAGTATTCGTTGTCACCTGGCTGCTTCTGATTGTGGCGTCGTTTGTGATGGGCCTTTTTGTGGTTGACCGACGCCAGATGTCACCGTTACAGGAGCGGCTCGCGGAGCTTGCCGCGGAAGGGGGCTCCCGCCCGGCACATCTGATGATCACGTTTCGCGAGCATGGCTGGCCCTTGCCGTTCCTGACGGTTTGGGATTCGCAGTCCTACCAGTGCCAACCCGGTCAATGGCCAGTTGTCCTTGATGCGAACGCGCAGTTCGACGTTTACGCGGACTTTGAACGCATCCAATGGGAGCTTCCCAACGATGATCCCACGGTGCGCACCATTGTGGACATCACCTGGCCGTTCGTACTTGTCCAAATGGCAGCGTTACAGCTTGCCGCGGTTGGGCTGACTTTCGTTGTCGCATTGGCTGTGAAGCTGCGCCGTCGGGGTCAGTCAGTGACGAGCGCCGCCGCGCTGGAGTGATGGAAAAACAGTCGCGGCTCACCGACCTGGGACGGACGGCGTGCGCTCAACTCCTATGTCGCGGCGCAGCGGTTGGGGCCGGCTTCGACATCCAGCGGATCGGCGTCCCCAAGATCGGATTTCCCCTCGTTGATGCTGATCACACATTCATGATTCGGCGGCTTGGCGGACAGGCTGGCCAGGATCGTCGCCACGAACGAGTCCTCATCGGCGCTCAGCAACTCGACCCCGGCCTTGATTTGGCCGAGCGTGGCGCTCACTGGTTTGCCGTTGAACCCAATCTCCGAGCCCGTATGCGCGGGATAGATCGTGATCGACTCTCCGAGGCTCAGCAGCCGGTCGTGAAGGCTGTTGTAGAGCACATGCGCGCCCGCCTCAGCGCCCGCATCACCTTTTTCGAGATCGGGTCGGCCCACGCTCTCGACAAACAGCGTATCCCCGGTGAGCAGCGCCTCATCTTCAATGAGGTAGCACGTGCTTTCGCCGGTATGTCCGGGGGTTGAAACGGCCTGCATCTTCAGATTGCCGATTTCGATCGTCTGCCCATGTTCAACGGAGGTGTAGTCGAACGTGACCCGCTGATTCCGCGGAATGAGCAGCTTGGCGCCGACGGCTTCGCAGAGCGCTCTTGCCCGCGAGAAGTGATCGGCATGAACGTGTGTCTCCAACACCGTGGTGATCGTGAGGCCTTCGCGCTGCGCAATTTCCTGGTAAACCTCGATTTCCAAGGAAGGATCCACGACCACGGCCGCCCCAGCTGAACCGAGCAGGTACGACAAGCAGCCTTTGCCGTGCCGTCGCAGTTGAATAAAAACAGCTTCCGGGCGTGAGCGCAGCGCGAGGCGCGCTTCGGACCAGGCGAGACTCCAACCGCGCATGCCGCCGATGAGGCTGTAGGAATCTCGCCCGAGCGACTCGAGCACCTGTGCGGCTTTTTGCGACGTGATTCCGGCATTGCACACCGCGACGATCGGCCGATCTTGGGGAAGCTCTTTGGCCGCGTGCTGAAGCGGCGCGGCGTCGCCGGATCGAAGCGAAGCACCAACCGGGATGTTTCGGCTCCCCTCGATATGCCAACTTGCAAACGCCTCCGGTTCTCGAACGTCGATGACAGTCACCGGCGAGCCGGACTCGAACATCTCGGTGAGTTGTTTGTTGGTGATTTCCTTCATGGGTCAGTCTCGGCGGTTGGGGTCGCAAGAGGTACGGAACCGGCGATCGTATGCGCCGCAGATACATGGCAGGCCGATCGAGCCACGACGCTTCGGCTACAACTGCTTCACGGCCTTACTTATCGCCGCGTCCATGGCCTGGCGGCGCGTGGCTCCCTCGGCCCGGGCGATCGTCGAGCCGGGGTCGGCATTGGCGACCTGGCAATAGTACGCGTCGCCGAGCCGGTACGACGTGATTTTCACCGCGACGTCGTTGATCCGGCGCTCTTCAACCTGATAGTCCTGCGCGTTGGACATACATCAAGACCCGCGCTGGACCGGAGCGCCGACGAGATTGCCCCACTCGGTCCACGAGCCGTCGTAGTTGGACACGTTGGGGAAACCCAGCAGGTACTTCAGCACGAACCACGAGTGGCTGGAGCGCTCGCCGATGCGGCAGTAGGCGATGATGTCCTTGTCGGCAGTCACGCCTTTGTCCTCATAGATCTTGTTGAGCTCATCGACGGGCTTGAAGGTGCCGTCCTCATTGCAGGCCATGGCCCAGGGGATATTCGCCGCGCCGGGAATGTGCCCGCCGCGCTGGCAGGTTTCCGACAATCCGGGCGGCGAGAGGAGTTTGCCTGAGAACTCGTCCGGCGAGCGGACATCGACCAGCGCCGCATTGCCGGCGTCAAGCGCATCTTCGACTTGGCGACGCATCGCCCGGATCGTGTTGTCCGGCGCGCTGCACGTATATGTCGTTGGAGCTGGGGACGAAGCGTCCGTGGTCAGTTCGCGGTTCTCCGCCAGCCATTTCTTCCGCCCGCCGTTCATGATCCGCACGTCTTGGTGGCCGTAGATCTTCAACTGCCAGAACGCCCAGGCAGCGAACCAATTGTTGTTGTCGCCATAGAGGATAATGGTGGTGTCGTTGCCGATGCCGCTGTTGCCGAGCAGCTTCTCCAGGTCGGCCTGGCTGATGATGTCGCGCTGCACGGTATCGCACAACTGCGTCTGCCAATTCCACCCGATCGCGCCGGGGATGTGGCCCTGGTCGTAGGCTTCGGTATCGACGTCAACCTCCACGATCGCCACGTTCGGGTCGTTCTTGTGCTCGTTCACCCAGTCCGTCGAGACGAGCGTGTCTGCATGAGCGTAGTCGGCCATGAGGTTCTCCTTACTTTCAAGGCAACCACGACAACCCGTAGCGACGTTCGTTGAAAGCGCCGCCCCGGGATAACGAGTCTGCCTGCCGCGTCTATTCCCGCCCAGAGAACTCTCGGACCTATCGACCCCATGGTACGAGCGTTTCGTAGCTTGGCAAGTTCCGGCCGTATCAGGAGATATATGCACAGATGAACGCAGATCGATCAAGTCTTCGGAGCGAGCCATGAAACCCCATCCAAGACGATTCGCACCAATCGAACTCGCCCGAGCCGGCCGTGGCGACGACGAAAAAAAACTTCCCAAGTCGCGCAAGATTTCCGGAAAAACGGCGTATCTACTACTGGCGGCTGACTCGTCCGAGTCTGCGGAACCGTGTTCCGGTTCCCAGCACGACGAAAACAGGTCTCTGACGGCCGCCAGGGAGGTGTTCGATGGCCAAAACGACAATCACAGCGATTGCGCTCATGATGATTTTGATCCTCACCGCGGCGGTCCAAGCAGGGTCGGTACTCTATGTTGACGATGATGCCCTGCCCGAGGGCGACGGTACGAGCTGGAATTCAGCATTTCGGTTCCTTCAGGATGCTCTCACGGAAGCGGCCAACGGCGGGATCGTTGAGATACGCGTTGCACAGGGCGTGTATCGACCAGATCGCAGCGAAAAAACTCCAGGCGGAACTAGTGATCGCGAAACGTCATTCCAACTTGAAAACGGCGTAGCGTTGATGGGCGGCTATGCGGGTATCGGCGCTGATGATCCGGATGAGCGTGATATCGATCTATTTGAAACGATGCTTTCCGGCGACCTGTTGGGTGATGATTTACCGAAGTTTGGGAATAATGATGAGAATAGCTTTCACGTCGTCACCGCTAGTGCAACGGACGGCAGCACCGTGTTAGCTGGCTTCACAATCACCGCGGGTCATGCCAACGGACCAGTTTTTCCGGAGAACTGGTCTCGGGGCGCGGGGATGTTCAACGAACAGGCGGCTCCGACCATTATCGAATGTACTTTTATCGAGAATAAGGCGGTCAATGTCGTGCCGCAGAACGGTGGAGCTGGCGGGGGGATGTACAACCTCAACAGCGATCCCCAAGTTATTCAATGCCAGTTCATTCGGAATGTTGGCGGGCCAGGTGGTGGAGGAGGAATGCGCAATAGTGGGAGCGATCCGCTCGTGATCGACTGCACCTTCTATCAGAATGGTGTCTTCGTGAACTTTGGTGGAGCCGGAATGAATAATTTCCAAAGCAACCCATTGATTATTGGATGTCTCTTTCTCGAGAACATCAGCGATACCGGGACGCATGGGCACGGAGGTGGCTTGCGTAACCAGTCCAGCACTCCAATTGTAATCAACTGTGTATTCAAGAACAATAGCACTGATGGATGTGGAGGAGGAATGAGCAGCGTTGGAAACGACACTGATCCAGTCATCATAAACTGTCTCTTTGTTGGCAATGAAGCTGATCTGGATGGTGGGGCGATGTGCAGCAATCATACGAGTGAACCGCAGGTGATTAACTGTACTGTCACCGCAAATATCTCGGGTGGCGACGGCGGTGGACTACGAACAAGTGGTACGGCCTCAGTGTCGAACAGTATTTTTTGGAACAACTTCCCGAACCAACTCAGTGGCGGCGAGACGCTGTCGGTAAAGTACTCAACCGTCCAAGGCGGGTGGTTTGGAATCGGCAATATCGACACTGACCCGATGTTCATCGACCCTAAAAACGGCGACTATCGCCTCTCATCCGGTTCACCCGCCATCGACGCCGGGAACAACTGGGGTGTGCCGATCGACAGTCTCGACTTCGACGTGGATGGTCTCTTGTGCGAGCTGTTCCCCGTCGATCTGGATGGCAATCCACGCTTCAACGCTGACGAAGCAGACTTCGATCCCGGCTGCGGTGTCCCGGTCGTCGTGGACATGGGCGCGTACGAGTATCAATTCGATCCGGTTGAGAACGTGATCTTCGCCGATCTGAACATTGATGGCGCTGTTGGCGTAAAGGATCTGCTCATCTTGCTGGGCAACTGGGGTCTGTGCGGCAAGGGCTGCTGTCTGGCCGACCTGGATATCAACGGCAACGTCGGCGTCACCGACCTCCTTGTGCTGCTGGGCAACTGGGGGCCGTGTCCGTAGGAATGAGGCAGCCCACACATGCTCGGGGATGCGAGAATGCGGGTATTGGCCTACCGACGCTGATATCCCACAAATGCCGCTTGGATTCAGCCCGCCTGTGGTATGCTGTTCCCGACCGGTCGCATGGGGCTCCTGCGGCCATCGCAGGCGCTACCACTGTGTGGCCTCTACCTTCAAGGAGGTTAAGCCATGTGGTTAAAATCAAGATTCACAACCCCGGCGCTCGTTGCGATTAGTTTCTGCCTCATTGGCGGGACAGTTCCCGCCCAGGCCTACGCCGACCTCGGCGATCAACTCTTCAAGCTCCTGCCCAACGACGGCGCGGCGGGCGACTACTTTGCCTCCTCCGTCGGGATCAGCGGGGAGACCGCCATCGTCGGGGCCTACAGCAACGACGACAACGGCGACTTCTCTGGCTCCGCCTACCTCTTCGACACCACCACGGGCGAGCAGATCGCCAAGCTCCTGCCCAACGACGGCGCGGCGGGCGACTTCTTCGGCATCTCCGTAGCGGTTAGCGGCGCCACCGCGATCGTCGGGGCCTACACCAACGACGACAACGGCACCAACTCCGGCTCCGCCTACCTCTTCGACTCCGACATCACCGCCGGGGGTGGGCAGATGGCCAAGCTCCTTCCCAACGACGGCGCGGCGAACGACTGGTTCGGCTGGTCCGTCGCGATCGACGGCGCCACCGCCACCGTTGGGGCCTACGGGGACGACGACAACGGCATCTTCTCCGGCTCCGTCTACCTTTTCGACATCTCCGACCCAGCGAACCCCACGCAGCTCTTCAAGCTTCTTCCGGACGACGGCGCACAGGGCGACGAGTTCGGCTTCTCCGTCGCGATCAGCGGCGCCATCGTTCTCGTCGGGGCACCGTTCGACGACGACAATGGCGACTTCTCCGGCTCCGCCTACCTCTTCGACGGCACCACGGGCCGGCAGATCGCCAGGCTCCTGCCCAACGACGGTGCGGCAGGCGATCTATTCGGCCGCTCCGTCGCGATCAGCGGAACCACCGCCATCGTTGGGGCCGTCGGCGACGAGGACAACGGCAGCAATTCCGGCTCCGCCTACCTCTTCGACGCCACCACGGGCCGGCAGATCGCCAAGCTCCTGCCCAACGACGGTGCGTCGGGCGATCGGTTCGGCTGGTCCGTCGCGATCAGCGGCACCACCGCCATCGTCGGGGCCAAGGGGGACGACGACAACGGCTCCAACTCCGGCTCCGCCTACCTGTTTGACACCACCACGGGCCGGCAGATCGCCAAGCTCCTGGCCAACGACGGTTCGGCGGATGACACCTTCGGCCATTCCGTCGCGATCAGCGGCGCCACCGCCATCGTCGGGGCCTATGTCGATGACGACAACGGCACCGACTCCGGCTCGGCCTACCTCTTTGATGCTGGCGCCCCCGGAACGTGCCCGTGGGATGTCAATGGTGATGGCGTCGTTAACCACCACGATATCCTTGAGGTCGTTCACAACTTGGGACTGTGCGACGACCCCGACAACTGCCCGTGGGATGTCAACGGCGATGGAATTGTCAACGGCAGGGACGTGGCAGCGGTGGCGACGCACTTCGGACCATG
>JADFGE010000119.1 GCA_022567855.1 Planctomycetota bacterium
GCCGAGGCGCGTGCGCGTCACGGCAAGTATCGACGAAGACATTTCCAATCACTGGGATCTGTGGGTATTTCCCGCCGTAGACGGTTCGCCGCCGGCGCATGTCGTGCGGCTTACAGGCTTGGCATATACGGCCGAAGAGTCCCCGCCGGACGAGGAAGAGCGCGCCTACAGCCGCGGCTTCGGTCTACCCGTGCGCAGTTGGGAATCCATCCATCCCGACCCTTCGGCCTGCGCGCCTGATCTTCGGCCGTGGCATTGGCGCGACCCTCTGCCTGACGACACCGGCACGATCCTCACGCATCGACTCACGAACCGTATCGTCGACTTCCTCGATTCCGGCGGCCGAGTCGTGTTGCTTGCCTCAACTGCCCGCGGCGGCCTCGGCACGCAGTACCAGTGGCTCTTCGGCGCCGTTCCCCTGATTATCGAGCATGGGCCGTTGGCCGAGGGCGATAGTGAATGGATCGTCGATCTGCTCGGTTACGATCTGACGCGCCGCTATGCGCGGGTGATTCCCGTCGACCAGCTTGGCATCACCGAGAAGATCGATCCACTGATTTGTCTGGCTTACACGCACGATCAACGTCATCGCGTCACGCTCTTCGACCAATTGTTCATGACCCGGGTGGGCCGGGGCCTGCTCATCGTCAGCAGTCTGGATCACCGCGACCCGCCCGGCCAGTGGCTGCTCGATCGCCTGCTGAAGTTTGCGATGAGCGCTGCGGCGACGGCCTCTTCCAAGCTCGATCCGGAACTCGTCCGGAGTTGGGCCATCGATTGACGCACATCTAGCGAGGACTGTCGGAGTGCGCTTGATACCAGTACGCGACCGAGGCGATGTCGTCGGCGAGGGGGAGGTACGTGCCATCGTCCTGCCAGCCGAGGGCCTGGATCGTCACGCGCAGGTCCTTGGTGAAGCGGATCGGATCGGGAATGTGCCAGCGATACAGCGCGTGCTGCAGCGTCTCGGGTCCGTCATCGTTGCGGAGCTTGGTCGCCGCCTGAGGGTGTCCGAGAAACGGGCCGGTGTAGGGGACCGGGGTCGGATCATCGGGATCAGCCCCCGTGAAACCCCACGCCCCGCCGAAATAGTCTTCCGTTCCTGTTCCACAGATCGTCGGCGCATCCGGGGGGTCGCCGTCGATGAAGAATTTTACCTCTCCTTCACCCCACCATCCCGGATCATTCTGCGTCCAGACGAGGTATGTGCCGACGTAATGTCCTCGTCCGCTCACGCCCTCGAGAATCACATGTTGCGGATCCGCTCGATCCGTCTGAGCGCAGCGATATGACGCATGAAGGTAGCCGACATCGTCGGGTACATTCCCGATCGCATACGTGATCTGAAAGAAGAACTCGGGAATGATCTGCGGCCCGTCATTGATGATCTCGATGCGTACTCGCTTACGAAACGGCATCGGCCAAAAGCAGTTCATTCCGCCGCGCGGATTCACGGCCACAGGGATCGAGCTGATCTGTGCCAGACCATCCAACCCATTGGCGAAGAAGCTTCCCAGCGGCGCAAGAATTGACGGGTGATCCTGATCGTCATAGAACGCGCGGATGGTTATTGATTGGGCGAAGCGAACATCAACGGTGCACCAGATGTGCTGGATCGTGCCCGGTCCGGCGATATCCGCCAGGGTGACCGACTGGCCCGGCTGAATGTTCTTCAAGCAGGGCCGAACCTTCCAGCCCTTGCCGAGCTTTCGCGCCGCGTCAGTGCAGTGGTCGTCATCGCCGGGGGAGGCCTGTGCCCCACTGGACTTCTCGCCGGTGGGGTTCTCGGCTGAGATCGATCGCGTCTGGGCATCGGTGAGCTGGGCGAGGCTCGCAAGGGGATTGAGAAGGTCCGTCATCGTTGCTCCGGGCAATGGGAAGCACAATGGTCCGCCAGTAGACTCGCCGCTGCAAGTGATCGACAGCCGATCGGCAGGGGGAAAGCGAAAATTCACCGCTTCGTCGCTATCCTGGGCGGCGACGGGGGCAGCATACGGCGTAGAGATATGGCTGAAGTCCGACTGGAATCAATCACCAAGGTCTATCCCGGCAAGGTCGTGGCCGTCCATGATCTGTCGCTGGACATCCGCGACGGGGAGCTGCTGGTTCTCGTCGGCCCGTCCGGCTGCGGCAAGACGACGACCCTGCGCATGATCGCCGGGCTCGAAGAACTCAGCTCCGGCACGATCCGAATCGGCGACCGTGTGGTGAACACGCTGCACCCGAAGGACCGCGACGTGGCCATGGTCTTTCAGGACTACGCGCTCTACCCACATATGACCGTGTACAAGAACATGGCGTTCGGCCTGAAGATGCGCAAAGTCCCTCGAACCGAGATCGACCGAATCGTTCGCGAGACTGCGGCTATGTTGGGCCTGTCGGATCTATTGGACCGCAAACCGGGGGCGCTCTCCGGCGGGCAGCAGCAGCGCGTCGCCGTGGGTCGCGCGATCGTGCGCAACCCCAAGTGCTATTTGTTCGACGAACCGCTGAGCAACCTTGATGCGAGACTGCGCCTGCAAATGCGGGCCGAGCTCAAGGCGTTGCACCTGCGACTGAAGACGACCACGATCTACGTCACCCACGATCAGGAAGAGGCGATGACGCTGGGCGATCGCGTGGTGGTCATGTCCCAAGGTCAGGTGCAACAGATCGGCGAGCCGCTGGAGATATATCATCGACCTGTGAACCGCTTCGTGGCCGGGTTTGTGGGTACACCGCCGATGAACTTCCTGGACGGTCGCCTCGAGCGCCGAGACGGACGGCTTTGTTTCGGCACCGCGGCCGGCGTGTACCTGCCGTTGGCGCCGAAGACAGCCGAGGCTGCTCAGTCCCACTTGGACCGGAAGGTCGTGGCCGGCATTCGACCGGAGGCGCTGCGCATCGACCCCTCGGCCGGATCAGCCGAGGTCGGATCGATTCACCTGAAAGTCGTCATCACTGAGCCGTTGGGTGATCGGATCGACGTGTACGGCCGAACGGACGACGGCGCCAATCTCATCGTCCGTCTCTCGAACCAGCACGATCTGGCGCCGGGGATGGATGTTGCGGTCCAGGTCGATCCGAGTTGCGTGCATCTGTTCGAGCCGGGCGAATACGGGCGGCACATCGTCTTTGGGCGTTGACGGAGACGATTGATAGAAGCCGGCCGGTTCGGTCCGGCGATCCCGCGAAGTTAGCGCAGAAAAAACCCCCGGCCGGTGAGGGCCGGGGTGTGGTCGTGGTGACAACTCAGCGAGGGCCGGTCAGCAGGGGCCCCAGACGCCCAGCAAGAAGAGCAGATCCTTCACGCCAACGTCGCCGCTGTTGTCGAAGTCCGCGGGACAATCTCCCTTCTTCGGGCACGGCCCCCAGGTACCGAGCAAGAAGAGCAGATCCTTCACGCCAACGTCGCCGCTGCCATCGAGGTCCCAGGGGCACTCACACTCATCAGGGATGCCATTGTTGTTGTCGTCATCGCTGTTGCCATCAGCGATGTCACAAAGATCGAGTACGCCGTTGTCGTTACAGTCGGACAGCCCTCCGAAGATGTACGCCGAGCCGGAGTTGGCGCCATTGTCGTCGTCCAAAATTGCCGCGATGATGGCATTCTCGCCGTCGAGCGAGACCCGGCCGCCGAAGTTGTCAGACAGAGCGGCGTCGGAGGCGGTGAGCTTGACGGCCTCACCCCAGTTGTCCGGCCCACCAAGATCACGCTGGAAGATGTAAGCCGAGCCCATGGTGTCGTCAGCAGGTGCCCCTACGACGGCCATAACGCCGCTGAGGGCGACGGCGCCACCGAATACGTCACCACACATAGTGTCGGAGGGGATGAGCTTGACGACCTCTCCCCAGTTGTCCGGTCCACCGAAGTCACGCTGGAAAATGTACACCGAGCCGGAGTCGCAGTGCAGCTCACCTGTGGCGTCGTTGGTCCCCGGAGCGCCGACGAAAGCGATGTCGCCGCTCACCGCGACATTGGAGCCGAGTGAGTCGAGAGGGTGGGGGTCGGAGGCGGTGAGTTTGGCAACTTGACCCCAGTTGTCCGGCCCACCGAAATCGCGCTGGAAGATGTACGCCGAGCCGGATTCGATGGCGTTGTTGTCGTCGTTCCCCCATGCCCCGACGAGGGCGATTTCGTTTCCGGGGGGGCCGCTGATCGCGACGGACCAGCCGAAAAAGTCAGCGCCCGCGGCATCGATGGCAGTGAGCTCCGCGACTTGACCCCAGTTGTCCGGCCCGCCGGCGTCGCGCTGGAAGATGTAGGCCGAACCAATGTTTTGCACGGCTTCGTCGTGCAGGGGAGCCCCGACGATGGCGGTATCGCCGCTGATCGCGACGGATCTGCCGAAGAGATCACCCGACCCGGTGTCGAAGCCGACGAGTTCCACGACCTGTCCCCAGTTGTCCGGCCCGCCAAAGTCACGCCTGAAAATGAACGCAGATCCGGAGTTGATGCCGGCCTCGTTGCTCCGATGAGCCCCGACGATGGCGGTATCGCCGCTGATCGCGACGGAGTTCCCAAACTCGTCAAACGACTCGGCGTCCTCAGCAGTGAGTCTTGCGACCTCGCCCCATGTGCCGTCAGCGTCTACCTGGAAGATGTACGCCGCACCGCAGTTTATGTCAGCTGGAATCTGAGGTGGATTCGGACTTGGGCAGTCGTCATCGACGTTCCTGGCCCCAACGATGGCGGTATCGCCGCTGACCGAGACGGACGTGCCGAAAAAGTCGCCAAGCGCGCCGTCTGAGGCCGTGAGCTTGGCCAGCTCGTTGGCGGCGCACTGACCCCTTGCGGCAGGCGACAGGACCGCCATGGCAATAATGATAGGTCCAGCCAATCGTAACACGTCTTGGGAACATCCAGGTGACCGATTCATGTGCTTCCTCGTTTTCTGCCTCTTTGTAGGCGCTCGTCACTCACTACATCAACCCCCCTCATCGTGGGTTGGAGCGACACCAACGGCGCGTCCTCGCTATTACGATGTTGGCTCGGGCCGATTGTATTGCAGCCGCTTTGGCCGCTCACGGCCTGCGGTCGGCTGGCGCGCATCGATAGTCCCTTCTGTACAGATACCCGTGGGATTCGGAAAAGCCTGGACACCCTGCCTCGGCTTTTCATGGCGAACCGGCCGTTGTGGGATATCAGCGTTGATTGCTCGGCAGTGGCGCTGGCGGTGCTACGGACACGGCCCCAAGGTTGGCTTTCGTGCAACGCATGTTCTCCGCCATCTGCCGGATGAAACTCCGGCTAATCTGTGGAGACGGAGAGCGGCCCAGCGTCGTTGAAAAGTCCGGTTTGCAAATTCGGTGGCAGGTGCCCAACGTCGCCCACGCCGAGGATTTTGAAACTACCGTCCGCCTTGATGCGAATCACGGTGATGCTGCAGTTGCCCAAGGACATCATGAGCCACGAATGCGGATCGACACCCTGAACCCTGGTGACCAGGTACCTGATCACATTGGCGTGGCACACAAGGATGTCGTTGCGGTCTTCGTTCGGCGACGGTACGAAGAACTCCTTGAAGGCCTGTTCCAGCTGGACCTCGCATTCCGCGGCTTCTCCCGGTTCCAGCCGTTCCATGATGTCTTCGCGCCACGTGGTGGGGGTGCACTCACGCAGGATGCGCGTTTTCTGCAAGTCGAGGTGAGGAAACTCTTTGTGAATCACGCGTGCGGTCTGACGTGCTCGGGTCATGGTGCTCGTGTACAGCGCGTCGATCTTGATCGGAAGCGCACGCAGCCTGGCACCTACCAGGCGCGCCTGCGCCACACCCAGCGGCACCAGCGCCTTGCCTACGTCGGGATCGGCGTCATCTTTGATATCGTAGAAACCGTGACGGACCAAGTAGATGGTGCGCACGCCATCGCCTTCGTCCTCGGCCAGCGACGGTACCGCACCCAACAACAACAGTAGCATGAGAGTGATGGTTGTGATCTTCATGCCAACATCCTAAGTGATTGCAGTGAGGTGATCCACGGGTAACGCTCGGGCTGCCTCTTCCAAGAAACGAGCCTCTCGGGACTTGTTCCGGGCATTCTGGCGAACTGGTTCTTTCTACGGACACGGCCCCCAGTTGGCGAGGAGGGCGAGGACGGCACTCGTTCCGGTACTTCCGCCGTCGCTGAATTCAGGTGATGGGCTCTTGGCCGTGTAGCGGCAAGCGCAGAACGAAACACGCGCCGCCATTTCCGTCGCGAACCGATTCGAGTTCCAGCGACCCACCCATCCCGACGGCCAGGCCGCGCGAAAGCGCCAACCCGATCCCCACGCCCGGTACGTTCGTTCCCGGCGGCACGGCGCCGCGATCGAACGGCTCGAAGATGAGCTTCGAGAACGTCGGTTCGACTCCCGGGCCGAAGTCGCGCACGCGAATGAACAGATGGCGATCCCTTGTCTCGGTGTCAACCTGAATGGCCTTCGACTCGTTCGCGCAGCCGTACTTCATCGCATTGTCAACGAGGTTGCACACGACCTGCTCGATCGATTCGACATCCAGATAAAACCGGGATGAATCATCAACGTCGTTGAACTTGACGCAAACGCCCGACTGTTCAGCGCGATGATCAACGGCGGATTTGAGCCGATCGGCCAGATCCACAATCGAGATCGATTCCGGCGGTCGATTGTTCCGTCCCTCCTCGACGCGCGCGTAGGCGAGCATGTTCTCCACCAGCGCGGTGAGGCGAGTTGATTCTTCACGCAGCGTGCGGAAGTACATCTTCTGCTGGGCTTCATCGCGCACCATCCCTTCGTCCAGCATTTCCGAGTACATGCGAAACGTCGTCAGCGGCGTGCGCAGTTCGTGGGTGACGGCGGAGGCGAAGCGCTTACGTCGCTGGCCGTAGTCGATGCTCGAGCGCAAGGTCAGTCCAGCGGCCACGCACGCCCCGGCCAGCGCCAGCCAGGTGATGACCAGCGTGAGTCGCGCGGGCGTGACAGTTGGCGTTGCCACGGGCAGCGTCGATTCACTCGCGAGCACCGCGGGAATCGTCGCCAGTGTCCAAACCGATTGATCGCTGTCGGTAACCGGCTCATACTGTGGAATCAAGTCGAGTTCGGGCAGCAGATCCGACGCCTGTTCGAGCAGGGAGTCGCGTAGCGTCGGCCAATCGACTAGAACGCCCTGAAACAGCTCGTCCTCGCCGATCGTGACGCGTCGCACGTAGAACAGCCGGTGCGCCTCATTCGAATCTCCTTCAGTCGCATCCAGCGACTTGATCCACGCCGCCACCAGCGGTCCCACCTGCACGGGCCGCTGCCGCGACGTTCCGTCTTCGGCGTTCACGTTGAGATCGTCGAACTGACCATCAATCTGCTCCCGGTTCGCGCTCGCCAGTTTCTGCTGGGTGGACAAGTACAACTGCGGTGCCACCTGCTGTTGCTGGACCGCGCGGGTGGTTTCGCTGCGCTTCGACCACTCGCGCCGGTTCAGCACACTCTGATCAGAATTCTGTTTGAACGCCTGCTTGTCGAGCGATCTCTCAGTGGGCGGTGCCTCGTTTACCGACAGAAGTTTCGATTCACCGACACTGCATGTCTCGGCGAGATCGGTGGTCGCGAGCAGCACCGTCACTTCATTGAGTTTGGATCGGTTGTTTTGGATCACCGCGTTCGAAAGCTGAAAGTTGTACTGTGTGAGATCCAGCGCATTCCCCGTGGGAACCTGCGGCGAGGTCACCGAGCCGTCCGCCTCGACCTGAAAGTGAATGGGGAAGATCGGCGACTCAAACATCAGAAGCGACGACGGTGAAATCACCTCCCCCTGCGGAATGCGGCTGTAATACCGCGTGTAGGTATCCGGATTGGCGTAGTAGGGCAGGTATTCGTAGTAGGGTCGCGCGGCCTCGCGCCCCAGTTGCGGCGTCAACCACGAGTCCATTCGCCACAACGCCAGTCGCAGCAGGCCCTGCCGTTCTGCATCCGCCTGCGCGATGAGCCCCGTCTGCTCCATGTGCAACACCAGCGTGCTGACGCCCGTCATCGCGCCCGCGGCGACGATCACGCCACCCCAGAACCAGCGCCACCAGGATGGATGTTGATGCTTCATTCGCAAACCGGATCAACCTCCACGCCATCCGCTATCATGTACCCTTTGGCGCGAACGGTGAGGATCATCGGGTGATCACTTGACTGGTCGCCGAGCTTC
>JADFGE010000120.1 GCA_022567855.1 Planctomycetota bacterium
CGTACTCATCACGATCTTGATGCTGGGGGCATTTCGTGGAGCGACGGTGCCGTTGCTCGCCGCCGGATCGCTGCTCATCGGCATGGCCTGGAGCTTCGGCTGGCTCAGCATCTCCATCGGACATCTACAGATTCTCTCCGTTGTGTTCTCGGTGATTCTGCTGGGGCTCGGCGTGGACTTTGCGCTGCTATTCGTCTCTCGACTCGAACTGGTGCAGGATGAGCATGATGACCTTGCCTCGGCGACGGCGCGGGTTTTTCGCGGCATCGGCCCGGGCATGGTGACCGGCGCGATTGCGACCGCTGCCGCTTTCGCCTCGACCGCGCTGACACAGTTCAAGGGAATGGCGGAGATGGGCATCATCGCAGCGGGCGGGATACTGCTGTGCCTGGTCGCGGTGCTCTCGGTCTTTCCTGCGTGTTTGGCCCTGACCGGACGGTGGAAACAAATCATTCGGCATCGACCCGGAGGCGAGACGGCGCACTTCGCCGACGGCCGACTCGACTTCGTCGACACAAATCCCAGAGCGACACTCATCGTCGCCGCCGTCATCGTAATCGGTTTGGGTATTACCGCCCGCAACGTGCGTTACGACTCCAACATCTTGAACCTCCAGCCGCCGAATCTCCAGTCCGTGGAATGGAATAAGCGGCTGGTCGAGGAAGACGCTCGCAGCGTCTGGGCCGGGTTGGTCGTGGTTCTCCCGCACCGCGCGGCCGAGCTGTGCGATCGGCTCCGCGCCGCGCCCGGCGTTTCAGAGGTCGGCGCGATGGGCATGCTCTGTCCACCGGACTGGGACGAACGGGAATCACTGATCGATCAACTGCGCAGCGAATCGGCCGCGACCGTTCCCGTCGAGCCGGGTATGGCCGCCCTGCTCAAGCAGTTGGACCTCCTGCGGATCGGTATGGCGGTGCGTCTGAGTTCCATCGACGATGAGGAAGTCCGCGCAACGCTCAGGAGTATCGTCCAGCGGATCACCCAAGCCGTCGCTGCCGGCAGATCGCTTGATGCGGACGTTCAATCTGAGGCGTGGGACGATCTGAACAGGGCGTTCGTTGAGGCGCAGGCGCATTTGGGGTCGTGGGTAGACGAGGCGTTAGCGCCAGGGCGGCCGGGCGCTGACGATCTGCCGGCCACACTGCGCAGCATGTGGGTGGGAACGGACGGTTCGTGGCTGTTGCAGGTATTCCCCGACGCTGATCCACAGCAGCGATCCATCCTCGATCCGCAACGGCTGGAGCATTTCGTTGTGGCCATGCGCACCGCACTGGGGCCCGAGGCTGATCCGATCGGCCCCCCGGTGCAGATCTACGAATCAACTCTATTGATCAAGCGGGCGTACATGCTTGCAGCGTGCTATGCGGTTGCGGCGATCCTTGTCCTGCTGTTCCTTGATTTTCGTTCGCTGGCCGATGCGCTGTGCGCCATGACGCCGGTGACAATCGGCTTCGTGGGCGCGTTCGGCGTTATGGGCGCGGTCGATCTGCCGTTGAACTTCGCCAACATGATCATTTTGCCGGTGATCTTCGGGATCGGCGTCAACGCGGGGGTCCACATCGTCCATCGCTGGCGGGCCGAACCGTACGGTCGACCAGCCGGTCTGAGCGGGGCGACGGGGCGGGGCATTACGCTGACCATGCTGACGACGATGATCGGATTCGGCTGCCTTCTTGTTGCCGAGCACCGCGGCATCCGTTCGCTGGCGGTGGTCATGCTGATCGGCCTGAGCATCACACTTGGCGCCTGCTACACCGTCCTGCCGGCGATCCTGCGTTTGCGGACTCGCAGGGCGACCTGAAGTAGACTTCATACTGGTCGGCCGGTAGGTCACGAGGTCGCGTAGGAGCCTCGTGGTCGGGTCAGCCGGTCTACGCCTTCAGGGCGTCGGGGTTGAGGGGGGCAAGGTCGTCGGGGGTGAAGAGGCCGTCTTTGCGGATCAGCTCGTCGTCGAAGTGGATCGTGCCGCCGCCGAACTCGGGGCGCTGAATCAATACCAAGTCCCAGTGGATCTCTGATCGGTTTCCGTTGTCGGCGTCGTCGTAGGCTCTTCCGGGGGTGAAGTGCAACGAGCCGGCGATCTTCTCGTCAAACAGAATGTCCTTCATCGCGTGGGTGATATAGGGATTGAAGCCGATGGCGAACTCGCCGACGTAACGGGCCCCATCATCCGTGTCGAGGATCGAGTTGATCTGATCGGACCTGTCATCAGCGGTCGCCTCGATGACCTGTCCATCCTTGAACGTGAGGCGAATATTGTCGAACGTTGTGCCGTTATAGAGCGTTGGCGTGTTGAAATGAATGACGCCGTTGACGGAATCTCGGACCGGTGCGGTGAAACACTCGCCATCGGGTATATTGTGCGACCCGGAGCAGGGCACGGCGCCGATGTCTTTGATTGAAAAGGCAAGATCAGTATCGCCCGGGCCTTCGATTCGCACACGATCGATACTGCGCATGCGCTGAGCGAGCGGCTGAACGGCGCGGTCCATCTTGGCGTAATCCAAGGTGCAGACGTCGAAGTAGAAATCCTCGAAGGCTTCGGTGCTCATCTGCGCAAGCTGGGCCATACTCGGCGTGGGCCAACGCAGGACGCACCATTTCGTGTGGGGGATGCGCTGCTCAAAATGCACGGGCTTGCCATAGAGGCGAGCTTGCTTCTTGGATTGATCGTCCGGCACATCTACGGCCTCGGATACGTTCATCGAACCACGAAGACCGATATAGGCTTGCATCTTCGTCATGCGGTAGCGGTCGTAGTCGGCCCAGACGTCGAAGTTGGCGTCACCGGCGTCGAGATTGAGCGCACGCATCACTCGATTGCTTCGGATGGCCACGTGCGGGTGTCCCCCGGCGCGCCGCGCAGCCTTGATGAGGGCGATGACCATGTCATCCGGTGCGTCGAAGACCTCGATGAGCACGTGCTCGTCAGCCTGCAGCGAGGTCGAATGATTGATGAGAAGTTCGGCCAGTTTGGCATAGCGTGGGTCAGGCATTGGTTGGTCCATGAATGGTTTGGGCGCAGAATAATGGGCGGAGTCGGCGCGAACACACATGGCGATCATCCGGGCGCCGATGGAAGTCGTCGCGCTGGACTTGGTTCACCGGCCGCCCCACGCCGTTTGCACCGCGTCCAACGGTTCTTGATCGTTGATCCGTATGCGCGCGCTGCGGGCCAGAAGTTGATCGACCTGCCGGCGACCGATCCGCACGGTGAATTGAACCGTGCCCTCGCCGTACTGCCGATCGAGCACTTCGGTCCGCTTCTCGATGAAATCAACAGCTCGGCTGTCGGCCATGGAAACGGTGATCGTCACCTCGCGTACGCCGCCGATCATGTGCTCGCGCACCGCATCGGCCAGCTCATCGAGTCCTTCGCCCGTTGTTGCGCTGAGCGGAATCGCCTCGGGCTCCTGGTTCAGCCAACACAGCAGCGTTTTGCTGTCGTTCAGGCGGTCGATCTTGTTCAACGTCAAGATGCGTTGTTGATCGGCGGCGCCGATCTCGTCGAGCGTCGCGCGAACGGTCTCGATCTGCATCTGTGCGTTGGGGTCCGCAACGTCGAGCACGATAATGATCAGGTCGGCGAAGATTGTTTCCTCTAAGGTCGAGCGGAACGACGCGACGAGATGATGCGGCAACTGGCGTATGAAGCCGACGGTATCGGAGAGCATCGCACTGTTTCCCCCGCCGAGATCCCATCGCTCGATGCGCGTTCCGAGCGTCGCGAAGAGCTTCTGGTGCACGAACGCGCCGCCGGAGGTCAAACCGTTGAATAAAGTGGACTTGCCGGCGTTGGTGTAGCCGACGAGCCCGACGGTGTAGTGATCCACGTTGCGCTTCTGGACCTCGCGCGACTTGCGCTGCTGGATTCGCACCAGTTCGCGCTTGAGGTTGCGCAACCGAAGTTGGACGAGTCGGCGGTCGATTTCCAACTGTTTTTCACCGGGGCCACGGGTGCCGATGCCGATCGGTGCGCCGCCAGCGATGTTCTCCAAGTGGGTCCACATCGCGCGCAAGCGGGGGTAGGTGTATTCGAGCTGGGCGATTTCCACCTGGAGCTTGGCGGCGTGGGTGGCGGCTCGATTCGCGAAGATATCCAGGATCAGCTCGCTGCGGTCGATCACCTTGCATTCGGTGCCGGCCTCGATCGCCCTGATCTGGGCGGGGGTCAGGTCGTTATCGAAGATCACCAGCGTGGCCCCGGTCACCGCGACGAGCTGGGCCAGCTCTACGGCCTTGCCCTTGCCGAGATAGGTTCGGCCGGAGGGCTTGTCGCGTTTTTGCAGCAATTCGCCCACGACGACCGCCCCCGCCGTCTCGGCCAGCGCTCGAATCTCACCCAAGGGATCGAGGGTATCGAAGTATCGCCGCGGTAACTGAACCGCGACCAGCACGGCTTTTTCGGCAACAACCCTGAGCTGATCGCGTTGGACTTGGGACATAGCTGAGCCGCGAGCCCTCTACCCGGCTCGTGGAAACGTATTCTAGGCGTTGAGCGGCGACAACCTCGCCCACGATCGCTGCGTACTACTCACCGAGGGGTTCGCCCCGGCGGGCTATCATTCTCAGCCCCATTCCTGCCCAGGAGGTTCACTCGTGCGGATCAAGAAAACCATCGGTCCACTGCTGTTGATCATGCTGTTCGGCGCATTGCTGGTGCAGCTTCCCTTGGCGATCGCCGATCGGAGCTCCGCCTACGAGTGGTTCGACCCGATCGTCGATGTGCGCCACTTGCTCGTCGAGCGGTTCGTGGACCAGCCGGACGACACCGCGATGCAAAAAGCGATGATCCAAGCGATGATTCGCACGCTTGATGACCCGTACACGATGTACGTTCCGCCCGAGCGGGAGCGCGCGTTCAACAAGGAGCTGCGCGGCACCTATGTCGGAATCGGCGCCCAAGTCGATCAGATTGACGGCTTCCTGACGATCGTCACACCCATGGATGACTCGCCCGCGCTGGAGGCGGGCGTCCAGGCGGGCGACATTGTCCTGGAGATCGACGGCGTGTCCACGTTCGAGCGCGAAATGAACGATTCGATCAACATGCTGCTGGGCGAGGCGGGAACCCCGGTCGATATCCGCGTCCGCCATCTGGACGGAGTTGAGCAAGACATCACGATCGTTCGCCGGCAGATCGTCGCGCGCACCGTCAAGGGCGTGCGCCGCGAAGGCCAGGTGTGGAACCACTGGCTCGATCGGGAGCTGGGTATCGGCTATATCCGTCTGTCTCAGTTCACCGACGCCACCGTGGACGAGCTTCGGGCAGTCTTTGACCAGCTTGGGAAGAACGATCTCAATGGTCTGGTGTTCGATGTGCGCGACAATCCGGGCGGCGAGCTGTCCGCGGCGATTGCGGTGACAAATCTATTTTTGCGCGAAGGTGTTGTCGTTTCGCTAAAGGGCCGGAAGCAGCGAGAACGATCGTGGTCCGCCGACGCTGATGGCACGCTGGAGAACTTCCCGATGGTCGTGTTGATCAACGGCGGATCGGCCTCCGCGTCGGAGATCTTTGCCGGCGCTGTTCAAGACAACGGCCGGGCGAAGGTGCTGGGCGCTCGAAGCTTCGGGAAAGGCTCGGTCCAAGAAGTACACGAGCTTCCATTTCATCGCGGAACGTTGAAGCTCACCTCGGCCCGGTACTACTTACCCAGCGGGCGCAATCTGAGTCGCGATTCGGACAGCGTGGTGTGGGGCGTCGATCCCGACCCGGGCTTCGTCGTGCCGATGTCCGACGATGAATACCGGGAGATGCGCCTGGCACGGCGGGAGTATGAGATCATTCGCGCTCAGTCCAACGCCGACGGCCAAAACTGGTCGGATTCAGAATGGATCCGCGAGCAGGCGAAGGACGCGCAGCTCGCATCGGCGCTCGACGCGCTGCAGTCGCGGCTCCGGGGTGAGGAATGGCCGATCCTCGGTCAAGACAACGCCGGAGTCCTCGCCATGGAACAGGAGATCCACCGTTGGGTCGATGAGCGCCGCCATCTTCTTTCCCGGCTGAATGACGTGGAGTCTCGCCTGCTGGAGTTGAACAATCTTGCCGCAAAGGCCGGTCGACCGCCCCTGTTGCCGCCGGAGGTCGAAACGGATGACGCCACGCTGACGATCCGCGACAAGTACGGCAACATGATCGGCACGTACCGCTTGGAGGAAGGCGATCTGGAGCTCGCGCTGCGTCAGGTCCGCCTCAGCCCGATCGACATCGCACAACAGTGAGCAACAACGCCATCGGACCGCTCATTCTGGGTATCGAGTCGAGCTGCGACGAGACCGCCGCCGCCGTCGTCGCCCACGGCACGCGCGTGCTGAGCAATGTCATCGCCACCCAGCACGAACTGCATCGCATCTACTCAGGCGTCGTGCCGGAGATCGCCAGCCGAGCCCATCTCGAACGCATCGTGCCGGTCGTTCGCGAAGCAATGCACGATGCTGACATTCAATTCGAGCATCTTGACGCGATCGCCATCGGCAACCGCCCGGGACTGATCGGCTCACTGCTCGTCGGCGTCAGCGCCGCCAAGGCGCTCGCGTGGTCGCTGCAACTTCCGATCATCGGCATTGATCACATCATCGCGCACCTCCACGCGGGCCGGCTGGACGCCGAGCCCATAGCGTACCCGGCGCTCGGCCTCGTAGCCTCCGGCGGGCACACGAGTCTCTTCCTTGTGCGCGGACCACTGGACGTCGAACTCCTCGGGAAAACGATCGACGACGCCGTCGGCGAGGCTTTCGACAAGGCCGCGACAATCCTCGGACTTGGGTATCCCGGCGGTCCGCAACTCGATCGCCTCGCCCAAACGGGCGACGATCACGCGCACGACTTTCCGGTGGCCATGATTGATCGCGGCAGTCTGGATTTTTCGTTCAGCGGGCTGAAGACCGCCCTTTTGTATGCGGTGCGCGGTCAGCCGAAGCGTACGGGTAATGAGCATCGATTTGAACGCGATGCGTCGTCACTGACCGCGCAGCAAAAAGCTGACTTCGCCGCATCGTTCCAGCGCGCCGCCGTCACCGCCGTGATCCGCAAGCTCCAACGCGCGCTCGATCGGCACACGACCCGAACCGTGCTCGTCGGCGGCGGGGTGATCGCCAATACACGCTTGCGGAAGGAGCTTACTGATCTCGCTCGTCAGCGTGATCTTGAACTGCGACTTCCAAAGCACGAGTATTGCCTGGACAATGCTGCGATGATTGCTGGCCTCGCCGCCGAAAAGTTCACAGCCGGTCGCTTCGACGACTGGTCGCTGAGCGCATCGGCTCGGCTCACCGCGCAGCGCGGACCGGTGCACGTGTGACAATCTCCACGAAGATCGTGAATCCGCCGCATCCGGCAACCTTGAGCGACGCCCAACTCAAGAAACAGTGCCGTACCACTTTCGGACGAGCATCGGGCCCCGGCGGGCAGCATCGCAACAAAGTGGAAACCGCAGTTGTGATTACACACGAACCGACGGGAATCCAAGCGCACGCTTCAGAGCGGCGCAGCCAATCGCAGAATCAACACGTCGCCAATCGCCGCCTCCGACTCAAATTAGCGATGAAGGTGCGCACGCACATCCACCCGCGCCGTTACAAGCCGACCGAACTCTGGCAGCGCCGTCGCCAAGGCGATAAACTCGCGATCAACCCCAAGAACCGCGACTACCCACCGCTGCTCGCCGAAGCGCTTGATGTGGTCGTCACCTGCGAATTCGACGTCGGCGGGGCGGCGGGCATCCTCGGCATAACGATGTCACAGCTTGCGCGTCTCATCCGTCACGAACGCCACGCCTTCGCGATGGTCAACGAAGGCCGAACCGCGCGCGGATTGCAAGCGCTCAAATAGCACTTTCGGTTGATACAGTCCGCGATGAAGTCCTTACGATCAAAGCTTTTTCCGGAACTGAACCGATTTGGCACTGCTGATGAACGACGGCAGGCGTGGAAGAATGCGCAAGCGAAATTAATAAGAAAGCCGCTGTATTGGATCGCTGGGCTATCAATTATCGTTGCCGATTTGGTGTTTGTGTTTTCACTGCCAGCACTTGGCATCCCTATGACAGAACGAGGAATCTGGCGAGGCATCG
>JADFGE010000121.1 GCA_022567855.1 Planctomycetota bacterium
GTCCTTGTCCCTCCCGGTCCCGCAGACCGTTTTCGCTCAGGATCATCAATTGATTATTCTCTCGGCCAGCGCGCCGGACCACTTTCGGTAAAACATCCGGGCCAGGTGTCCCCGGCTCCTATTCTTCGGGAGAGTCCAGTTGCCATGAAGATCCTGCGTACACCGGAACAGGCGCCGATCGACCCGCTGCGGGGCAAGCCGGTCGCGGTCGTGGGCTTCGGGAACCAGGGATACGCCCACGCCCTGAATCTTCGGGAATCGGGACTTGATGTCGTGGTCGGGACACGTCCCAACTCGCCCAGCTTCCACCGAGCATCGACGCTCGGATTTGACTGTCTGCCTATCCCAGACATCGCGAAGAACGCCAAGCTCGTCATTCTGGCATTGCCTGATGAAGTTCAGCCACAGGTATATGAACGCGATCTAGCGCCGCAACTACGCGGTGGCTCGATCGTCGGCTTTCTTCATGGGTTCAACATCTGTTACGACCTTATCCAACCCGCCGCCGACCTCGGCGTCATTATGGTTGCGCCCAAGGGACCGGGTGATACGCTGCGACGGTTGTACTGCGAGGGCAAAGGTCTTCCATGTCTCTTCGCCATGCACCAAGATTCACCCGCCGGCGACGCTGAGGCAATCGGTCTGGCATGGGCGAACGCAATCGGTTGTGCTCGCGCGGCGATTGTCTACACCACGTTTCGCGACGAGACCGAGACGGACCTGTTTGGCGAGCAAGCCGTTCTGTGCGGCGGCATGAGTCAACTCATGGTGGCGGCGTTCGAGACGCTCGTCGACGCTGGATATCCGCCCGAGTTGGCCTATCTCGAGTGCTGCCACGAGATGAAGCAGATCGCCGATCTCGTCTATCAACGCGGCTTGGCCGGAATGTACAAAGCGATCAGCAACACCGCCGAGTTCGGCGCGTATCGTGCCGGTCCACTGCTCATTGATGACGAAGTAAGGGTGCGGATGCGTCAACTGCTCACTGAAGTACGGGATGGTGCGTTCGCCAAAGCGGTGCGAGATGATTACGCCGGCGGATTTCGGTGGTTCATGCAGCAGCGCGAAGCCGCAAGCGGTGGTCCGATCGAGTCGGCAGGCAAAGCGGTGCGAGACCTTATGCCTTGGCTGGCCGAATCAACAGAAGCAGTTCGTCCTGAGCCGAAAGAATCATAACCGTTCTCATACTCGCACTTTGCTTCGCAGAACCCACCACCGTGACGATTCCTGAAGCCATCATCCTCGGACTCGTTGAAGGGATCACCGAGTATCTGCCTATCAGCTCGACCGGCCATCTCATTTTGACCACGGCACTGCTCGGGCTCGATGAGCCGAATGAACAATCGGCGATCGACGCATTCCTCATCGTGATCCAAGGCGGGGCGATCCTTGCCGTGTTGGGCTTGTATCGCGCGCGTGTCGTTCAGATGATTCGCGGCCTTTTTGGGAAGGATCAAGCCGGTCGCCGATTGCTCATCAATCTCATCGTGGCGTTCATTCCCGCAGCGATCTTGGGACCGTTGCTGAACGATACGATCGAGCGATATCTCTTCAGGCCGGCGCCGGTGATTGCGGCGCTTGCGTTCTGGGGTGTCGTGATGATTCTGCTGGGCCCCTGGCAGCGAAAATTCTTTCGCCCCAACGAAGCAGGCGATGGCGCTCATGCGCATAAGTTCATCGATATCGAGCATCTGACTTGGCGATTGGCGCTCGTGATCGGGTTGCTGCAATGCGTGGCCATGTGGCCGGGCACCAGTCGTTCAATGATCACAATCGTGGGCGGAATGATCATCGGTCTTCGTCCCAAGCACGCGGCCGAGTTCAGTTTCCTTTTGGCGTTGCCGACGCTTGGCGGCGCGTGCGTGTACAAAGGACTGGGCAACTTCCTCGGGACCGGTCCGAATATGTTCGTGGTGCTCGGCGCGACGGAGCTTATCGTCGGCATTCTGGTCGCTACGATCGCCGCCGCCTTCGCGGTCAAATGGCTCGTGAGTTATTTGAGCCGGCACGACTTGGCCGTCTTCGGCTGGTACCGCCTCGTGCTGAGTGCGGTGTTTGCGGTGTTGATCTTGCGGGGCGTGCTGAACGTCACGCCCGATTCGGCTGACCCGCCTGATCCGCAAGTGCAGTCAGCCGCTATCCGCTGAAACGATCTGC
This sequence comes from Planctomycetota bacterium, assembly GCA_022567855.1. Lineage (GTDB taxonomy): Bacteria > Planctomycetota > Phycisphaerae > Phycisphaerales > SM1A02 > JADFNO01. Next base: position 2,158 of record JADFGE010000121.1, read on the forward strand.
GCCATCAAATCACAATAGCTGGGCGCCACCGATTCGCCCATGACCGGCCCGAACAGCTCGCGCAGGTGATTGACGGCGAGATGACATTCCTTGACATCGCGGTTCTTGGATACGATCGCCTCGAACTCGATGAAGTTCCCTAACTGGTCAACGTCGTCGATGTGAATGCGCATGTTGTCAATTATCCACAGCTCGCGGGTCTTGAGAACGGTCAGCCACTGTCGAAGCGTCTTGGTCCCCCACCGTCGCCGTGCCTGTTCGTCGGTAAGGATGCTGTAATTGGACATTCTGGGTCGTACGGAATCATTGCGGTGGTAGTAGATCCACTCGATCGGCTCGCCGGGGGCCTCGCGTTTCTTGAGCCGCCCGTCGGTGAGTTTGTAATAGGTGTCGGTCTGACGAAGATTGCCGATGTGATGCGCGCCGAGCACTTTGCACTGCCGGCGCGCTGCGGCTGGATCACGAAGCTCAGCTTTGAATTCGATGTTCTGCATGTCCGACTCAGGCCAGTCTCACTATCGGCCGCGTTTCGCTTCACGGCCAGGAATCATCGCAAGGCGCTCACAAGTTTGGCCTCATCCCACGTCTCGATCCCGAGTTTCCTCGCCTCATCGAGCTTGGAACCCGCATTTTCACCGGCAATAATGAAATCAGTTTTTGTCGAAACCGAACCGGTAACCTTCGCCCCGAGCGCTTCAAGCCGTTCGGTCAGCGTGTGGCGCGTAAAGTTCTGTAAGGTCCCCGTCAAGACGATGGTCTTGTTCGCAAAGATTGAGTCGCGGCGCGAATGGACAGCGCCGACAGTCGTGCTGCGCAGATCGACGCCGACCGCACCGAGGCGGTGAAACATCTCGCGCCCGGGCTTGGAATGGAGGTAGGCATGGAGTATCGAAGCGGTGATGTCGCCAAAATCAGGCAGTGCCTTGATCTGATCTTGTGTGGCCGTGAGCAGCGCGTCGGCGTCGGCGAAATGGCGAGCGAGCGTCTTGGCGGCTGACGAGCCGATCTGACGAATCCCCAGCCCCGCCAACACGCGGGCCAGCCCTCTCCCCTTGGCGGTCGCAATCGCGGTGAGCAGGTTATCAGCCGATTTCTCCCCCATCCGTTCGAGCTCGAGCAGCGCCCCGCGCTCGAGCTTGAAGATGTCGGCGAAATGACGCACAAGCCCGGCGTCGACGAGTTGATCGACGAGCTTCTCACCCAGACCGTCAATATCCATCTGACCGCGGCTGACGAACCACTTCAGCTTCTCGCGAAACTGCGCTGGACACTCGGGGTTGACGCAACGAAGTGTCGGCAATTTGTTGGTCAACTCAACTGGCTTGTTGCAGCGGATGCACGTTTCCCGCGCCGTTTTTCGTTGGACGACGCCATAGGCGTCGGGGCATGCAAGATTCACGCACTGAAAGGCGACCATCCCCGTACGAGGAACGTCATATTCAACTGGACCGCTGCAGACTGGACACTCCATTGGGACGAGAATCCGCTTGGCATGCTCATTGCGTTTCGACCTGACGACGCTTACAACCTGCGGGATAATCTCGCCGGCTTTTTCGATGATGACCACGTCGGTCTCATGTAAATCCAGCTTCTTTTCCATCTGAACGACATTATGCAAGCTTGCGTTGCTAACCGTCGTGCCGGCTAGGGAGACAGGATCCAATCGGGCGACTGGCGTCAACGAACCAAATTTCCCAACTTGAAACTCCACCTTCCGAAGCTGAGTCTGAGCCTGCTCCGCCGGGTATTTGAATGCAATGCACCATCGCGGCGCTTTGCTGGTTGCGCCGAGTTTGGCTTGTAGATCAAAGCGATCGACACGCACGACCATTCCATCCACGGGGTAGCCGAGATCGTTTCTCAGATCGCGGAACCGCTCGACCGTTTTGACCACGTCATCGATCGTCTTGCTTCGGCTGATGTGCGGACTGATCGGAATGCCCAGCGATTTGATATGGTCGAGAAAACCGGAATATGTCTCGATGTCGTCCATACCGACAACGTCGCCTCGGCCGTGAGCAACGAAACTCAAACGGCGCTGAGCGACAACGGTCGGGTCCAGGCTCTTCAATGTGCCGGCGGTTGAATTACGAGCGTTGGCGAATAGCGGCTCGCCGTCGCGTTCGCGCTCGGTATTGATGCGCTCAAACTCAGCGTTGGGCATGAAGATTTCGCCCCGCACCTCCAACGTCGGCGGAGGATCGTTCTGCGGTTCTAATCGCAGCGGAATCGGTCGAATGGCCCGGACCTGCGCGGTGATGTCGTCGCCGCGCTCGCCGTCGCCGCGCGTGACCGCCACCGCCAGCTCACCGTGTTCATACCGCAAACTTACGGCAACGCCGTCGATCTTCGGATCGCACACGTATTCGATGCCCTGGGGCGAATCAAAGAGCGATTCGTCGCCAACACCCTTCAGCACACGCTCGTTCCATGCGCGCAGGTCGGCAATGTCGTACGTATTGTCGATCGACATCATCGGCACCGGGTGCTGCACGCTTACAAAACCGTCGATCGGCTCGCCCCCGATGCGCTGCGAGGGGCTGTTGGCATCGAACAGGTCCGGATGCGCCGCCTCCAGCTCGATCAGCTCGCGCAGCCGCGCGTCGTACTCCGAATCGGGCATGATCGGATTATCATGAACGAAGTACGCGCGATTCGCCCGATCGAGCCGTTCGCGAAGTTCGCCGATTCGCTTCTTGTCCGTTGCTTTGGACATCGTGTGCTGTGGGGGCCGAGAGCCTACCGGCTCGGAATGACATTGAGCGTGTAATACGCCTTGTGGTGAAGCAGTGTATCGCCGTCCGCGCCTTGCACGTCGCTCAAGGCGAGTTCGTGAACGTATCCGGTGCGCAATCCGTCTATTCTCAACCGCACCGATACACCGTCTGTTGCCACCTCGGCCGCACTGATCGAAAGTGACTGGCGATCAATCTCCGGTGACCCATATTCCTCATGCCGCTGGTATGTGAAGCTTTCCATCGCGTAGTTGGAAGGATTCCCAGCCGTCACCGGATCGACCGGCTTGGTGAACGTCAGAACAAATCCATCCGGCTTCGCCCGCATCTCGTGAATCTCAAACGGCATGACACCTGTGTATACGACACGCTGCACACCCCACGGCCGGCGCCCGAGGCTCCCCCAGCCGCGATTGGTCATGCCCACGAACATGCTTCCATCTGCGCCGAAACACATCCGAGTCACGCCGCAATCCAGACCGCTTCGGAACGGGAAGCACGCGCCTTGGTACACGCCGTCGATCCGCTCCAGGAACACGCGCATGAGGGTGGCGTTGGTCTGATCCCCGACGAAAAGTTGGTTCGTAAACGGCCCGAACTTTCCATCTGTGGTGTCCAACAAGATGTCGCTCGCGCTTTGACCCATTCGCCCGTAAGGGAACCACACCGCGGGCGGCTTGAAGTCCTGCTCGCCGCGCGGTGCGTCGAATTCCGTTTGTTCGTACCAGCGGTCGCCACCCGGGTGGCCGTGCCAGTCGCCGAAATCCAGGTGCGACAGTTTGTTTGTTCCCACCCAATCACCCTGGTTGTCGGTGTAGAACATGTCACCGGCTGCATTAGCGCCAAGCCCGCACGGTGAGCGCAAACCACCACAGACCGGCACCAACGACCCATCATCGTTGACGATCATCGCCCATCCGCGCCAGGGCGCAATCGACTTGCCCAAGCTACCGCAGAACCCAAGGTTCAGCGTTACCCACGTTCGTCCCTGTCCGTCGTATTTCGGTCCGAACGCGAACTCATGGTAGTTGCCGCTGACTCCCCATTGACTGCTGACGGTCTCGAATCGATCGGCTTGGTCGTCGCCGTCGGTATCGACGAGCCGCGTCAGTTCACCGCGCTGCACGACATACAGCGCCCCGTCACGCCAGGCTGCGCCCAACGGCTCGTGCAAACCGAACGCGAACCGCTTGAACTTGGCGTCGAACGGCGGAACGTCGTACGCCCCTTCGATGATCCACACCTCGCCGCGTCGTGTGGTGATGATGGGCCGGCCGTCGGGCATAATGTCCATCCCCCCCACTTCCAACACCATGTCCTGCGGCTCGATGATGCTCAGCAGGCGATAGTGCTTCGCCTCGGGCGAGGTCGGGAAATCCAGGTTCAAACGATACTCCAACAACGCCGCAATACGATGATCGGTCACGGGCTTCATCTGAAAGTCCCAGCCGCCCACACCTTGGGTGACTTTGGCCAGGATGGTGTTGCGCCCTTTTTGAATATGCAGCGTAATCAGATGATCCTGGAGATTCATTCCGCGATACGCATCGACGTCGATCACCAGCTTGTCGTTGACCCACAGCTTCAGCCCGTCGTCGCTGCCGAAGTTGCACTCGATGCGCGTGTCACTTTCGGAATGGAATTCACGGAAGAGGTATGCCGTGCCTTCATAGTGGCGGGATTCATCGTCGAACTGCTTGAGATTGATCGGGTCCCACCCACTGAAGCGAGCCGTTCGCCACTGCACGGTCTCACCGTTCTTCCCAAGGTATTGCGCCTCAAGATCGACCCCCAACTCCGGCGGATAGACGATGCTGTGACCCATCCGATCGGGATTATCAAACGGCCCGATGATGTGCCACGGCTCCCAGTCCAGCGGCGGGGCATATTGGGCCATCGTGGCGGCGTGCGTTTCTTGCCGCGTCGCCTTCTTGATGTAGTTGAAATCGGGCGTTTGCCCCCACACCTGGCCGCAGATTGTCACGGCCGCTCCGATCGCGAACAGCCTGCACCGGGCTATCGTTACGTTGTTCACCATGTCACCTCCACACTCAGCGAGGCTGTTCCCGTCTCGTCCAGAGTGATTTCGACGAGGCCGTGGTCCAATTCTCGGCAGCCGGGCGAGCGCTCGATGATCTGCATGCCCGCGAAGTTCGCCACGACGCGCCGGCCGGGCGAACCGCGCAGCTCGAAGCGACGGATGAACGATACTACACCGTCACGGCGCACCGGCTGCGGCTGCTGAGACACGGAAACGATCTGGTTTTCGTCACCAACAAGGTCGTAGTGGATCGTCGGGTATCCATCGTGGTCCAGGCTGTAGCCTCGGAATCGAACGGCGCCGGTTTCGATCGTCTCCGGCCAGGGCGAAGGCGCCGCATCGGCGACGAGAAACACCGGGCCCGGCAATGCGGACCACGCCAGCCCCTGCTCGGGATTCGTCTCCGTCCCGCCGCGCCCGCCCCACGCGCCTTGGGCGCTGAGAAACTGTCCCTCCCAGATCATCATCAGCTTGCCGCGGTCAGCATCGAATGCGCAGTGGACCTGCTCGGGGAAACCGATCGCGATCGCCCGCACCCCAACGTCCTTCATGAAGGTGCGAAGAACGACCGGCGTGTCGGCGACTTCGAGCATGAAACTTTGCGAGTTGGGCAGACCTTCGGGAAGTGGTAAGAACTCGCCTTGGGAAAGATACGCCCACATCGCTTGGATCTGCCGGTCTGCATCGCCGTCGAAGTGCTCGATCATTCCGGACCGACCCCCGCCGAAGAACGTCGGCATTCGCGTGCCGGGGCGCAGCAACTTCGGATCGTTTAGCCAGCGCGCGAAGTAGGCGTAGCGAAGTCGCTCGGGCATCGACGCCAGATCAGGTCCCGGCGTATCCGTGGCGTCGCGACCGGCAATCGAATGACATTGGATGCAGTTGAATCCACGAGCGCCCGTCAACTGCCGACCGGCGGCGGCGAATTCGCTGGACAGAGACGGCCCATGCTCGGGCAGGGCCGCAACGCCTGACGCGGAGGCGAGTAGCTGGGGCAGACGCTCGACATTCGCTTCGCCGAACTGCGGCATTCGCGCGCCCATATAGGGGCGAGCGGTCCCCGCGGCAGTCAAG
>JADFGE010000122.1 GCA_022567855.1 Planctomycetota bacterium
TCCTGCGGGGCATGGAGGATCAGGCCCGGCGCGACAATGATTTCTTCAAGACCTTCGACGAGATCGCCTCCGATGAAGACGCGGCCGACGCGTGGATCGCGCTGCTTGCCCATATCCGCAAGCGCGTGCTGTTGGATGAGTACAACATGGACCCGCAGTTCATGTTGGGGATGATGGATGGCACGGCGGTGTTTCCTGACCATCCCGTTCCGCTCCCGATCGATTGGCGGCACGGTTCGGCCCATGCGCTGTACTTCGCCCTGAAGGGCTCGGCCAAAGGAGAGCAGCGCGTCGTCAGCATCGAGGATGCCTACCAGGTCGTCAACAACGATCGAGCAATAATCCAAGCCATGCAAGATATGGCCCGATGGGGACGAATCAGTTTCGATCCGTTCTCCAGCGATCTGCCCGGCCGGTTTCCCGAGCCCGGTTGGGTGACGGTCATCGACGCGTATTGGGAACAGCTCACGATCAAGCACAAGGACACCCGTGGCCCCGGACCCGATCTGTTCCGGGACTTCCATCAGAATTTCCTGAGCTACTACGTTCGCCACTACTATCGCTCCGGCGAGCGCGGTCTGGCCCGGCAGTACATGGAACGGCTCAACAGCCTCTACGGGGAAGGGGCGCCGCTCGGTAATCCGAAGTACAGCCTGCCATTGGACGTCTTTGTCCGCAACGAGACCTTCGAGCAGTACGACCAGCAACCGTTCCTTGCCCCAAGTGAGGTTGCGGCCTCATTGCGCTACGGTTTTCGCTTCGGTCTTGGCCGCGGGCGCGAGGAGGTCTTCGAGCAGGCCAGAGCGTTCGCCAATGAGATCATCACCTTCTTCACGACAACTCGATATAACGACTTCGTGACGAAGATGGGCACGGGGCGACTGAAGGATCTCATCAGCACGCTCCAAGACAGCGAGGTCACGGTCCTTGGGCAACTGATGGTCGATTCGACGGTCCCGTTGATCGAACGGCTTGCGATCTTCAGCCGCATCCCGGCGGAATATAAGGTGATGGTCTACGACGACATTTGGCCGCACATTGCCCGACAACTCCAGGCCAGCGACTTCAAAGGCGTGATCCCTATTGACACAGCTCTGCCGCCCCCGCCCGGGATCGAAGAGTACCGCCGACAAAGAGCCCTCCAAGCGCAGCAAGGGCAAGGGGAGATCCCCAAAGCCAAAACCGAGCGCAAGTGAAGCGAGTGCTAAGGGAGACCGGACTCCCAAACGAGACAGATCCGATTCTCATTCCTTGTTCTTGGCTGTGGAAAGTGGACCGCTTCCGGTTTTTCGCGGCGGGACGGGGTCGTAGCCTGCCCCGCCCAAGGGATGACAGCGCAGCACTCGGCGCAGGATCAGCCATGAACCCCACAGGGCGCCGTGGGCCGTCAGCGCTTCAACCGCGTATTCCGAGCATGTGGGGTAATAGCGACAGTGCCCGCCGAGCAACGGGGTCAGCGCGGCTTGATACAGCCTCACGCCAAGGATCAACGGCCTGGCGAGGAGGCTGATCCTGAGTCGGGTTGGTCCGCCTTGTTCGTCCATGAGCGATGCAGCGCTCGCACCGCCTTGAATAAAATGCGCTGATACTCCGCCAGCGTCAGTAAGTCGTGCGGCCGAGCACGAACCACCAGATCATAGCCGCGCGGCAGATCGTGCTGTAACAGACGAAAAGCCTCGCGCACTCGGCGCTTCACACGATTGCGAAACACCGCCGGGCCGACTCTCCTGGATACCGCCAGCCCGAGTCGAGGCCGTCCCAGTTCGTTGGGAAGGGCGTACACCTTCAGTGGCCCTACGGACTTGCGAATGCCCGCCGAGAGCACGGCTCGAAACTGGCTTCGGCGGCGCAGCCGCATGTCGCCGCTAAACGCGAACCGTTTCCGCCGCCGCGACGATGAGCCGGCCATTCGATCAGTCCTTGCTCAGCGCGCGCTGGTACTGCCGCATCAGCCGATCGCGGGTAATCAGCCCCAGCACCACACCGTTCTTTGCCTCGTCAAGCACGGCCAGGCTCTGCACGTCGTACTTGGAAAACTTGTCGAGCACGAGGTCAAGCGTGTCATCGGAGGCCACCGTCGGCAGATCGCTGCGCTGAAGTTCGTTGACTTGCAGCAGGGGGATCGCCTCCCGATAGAGCAGCGCCTCCTTCAAGTCGGCCGCGGTCACAAGTCCGGCGTAATGATCGTGCTCGTCAACGACGACGAAATCGCTCACCGCCTGCTGTTCGCTGAGGTCCAGCAGCCGCTGGGCGGATTCGTCCGGGTGCACCAGCACCGGGCGCACCAGCGGCACGTCTTCGACCGAGAGGCGCCGCAGGATGGTCAGGTCACTGAGGCCGCCGATATGGACGCCCCGACGCGCCAGCTTGAGCGTGTAGATACTCTGGCGAGAATTCAGCTGCGATACGATCGTGCTGATCACCGCGGCCAGCATAAGCGGGAGGATGATCTGATAGCTGCCGGTTATCTCGTAGACGATGAGAATGGCGGTGAGCGGGGCGTGGGTGGTGGCGGCGACCACGGCGGCCATGCCCACCAAGGCATAATGGGCCGGGCTTGCGTGCGGGAACCAATCCAGGGAATCGACCAAGACTCCGAACGCCCCACCGGCCCCAGCCCCCAACAGCAGGGACGGCGCGAACACGCCGCCGGAGCCTCCGGAGCCGATCGTCAGGCACGTGGCCAGAAGTTTCAGTGCGCACAATGCGATCAGCCCCAGCAGCAGCGCGCCAGCGTGACTGCCCGCATAGTAATTGTCGTTGAGAAGCTCCTTGATAACCGGGTAGCCGTTGCTGAAGAACGGCGGCATCTCTGGACCGCCCTGGCTGAGCACGACATAGCCAAGCCCGATCAGGCCCAACATCGCCGCCCCGGAGACCGGCTTGAGGATCGGGTGCAGCTTGATCCGCGCGTACACGTCCTCCGTCCAATACAGCGCCTTGATGAACGCCATGGCCGCAAGCCCGCAGAGCACGCCGAGCATCAGATAGTTTGGAATCTCCGCCGCCCTGAACGCCCCCACGTTGAAGTCCGCGGCCACTGCGAAGATCGCTTCGTTCTCACCGAGAATCGCCTGCGTACACACGGCGGAAAAGACCGAGGCGATGACGATAGGCGTAAAGGTGCGAAGCGAAAAATCACGGAGCAAGATCTCCAGGACGAAAAAGATGCCGGCAATCGGGGCGTTGAACACCGAGGCGATCCCCGCCGCGGCCCCACAGCCCAGCAGCGTGGCCGTGTTCTGGGGGTTGATCCGCAGAAGCTGGCCGACCTTTGATCCGACCGCCGACCCGATCTGGATGATCGGCCCCTCCGCCCCGGCGGATCCGCCCGAGCCGATCGTGCAGATGGCAGACACCCACTTGGCGATGGCCACCCGCAACTTGATTCGAGACTTGTTGCGGTGAATCGCGTGCATGACCTCGGGCACGCCGTGCCCGCGCGCTTCGCTGGCCAGAAAATAGACGGTGACTCCTGCCAACAATGCGCCCACCATCGGGACCAGCGGGATCAGCCACCACAGTGCGCTGCTGGGGATATCGTCCACCACCCTTTCCATGAAGTGGATTGTCTTCATGAAGGCCAACGCGACAAGGGCGGTGAGCGTTCCGATCGCCGCCGCCAGCAGGACGAGATACCAGTCCCGCTCGAAGCCGAACTTCGCGCTGAAGCGGCGCAATCGTCTCGCGACAGGGCTGTGCATAGAACGAAATCGGCGTGGACGGGACATGAAAAATTGTTCAGTGTATCGCGATGGCCTTCGCGCTCAAGGTCGGCCGTGGGACTCGTCGTCTTCGCCCAGGTTTTTGCGGAAGAAATCGATCGTCAATTGCTCCACTTGACGATGCGTTTCCCGGAGTGTGTTGTGATCTCCCCCTTGAAGTTCGATGAGTTCGGCTCGCTGACCGGCCTCTGCCAAACGTCGCCCGTGACTGATGGGAACCGTCCCGTCGGCCGTGCCGTGGAGCAGTAGTATGGGGCGCTCGATTCGCTTCATGGCGTCCACCGGCCGGTAATCGTCCTTGATCAAAAGCCAGGCCAGGCCACGTCCGATGGGGTTCGGCGGGTCGCCGCCGATCGCATTGGCCGCGGCCTCACGCCAACTGGCGAACGCCGATTCGAGTACCGCGGCCCGGATCTCCGGTCGATCGGCCATGACATTAAGTCCGATCGATCCGCCTAACGACTGGCCGTACATCCCGATGCGTTCCGGATCAATGTCGCTCCGGGCCAGGAGTGCATCGACCGCCGCCCGCGTGTCGGCGATCAGCGGGCCGCGCGATCTCGCCTTGCCTTCGCTCCGGCCGTATCCGCGAAAATCGAAGATGAACACATTGAACCCGGCTTCCGGCAGGTAGTCGGTGAACCACACGTGCGACTCGATATTGCCGGCGTTACCGTGTACGTGCAGGATGGTGGGCGCTTCTGATGGCGACGAGACGTTGTGGGCTGGGATGAACCATCCGTGCAACTTCGTGCCGTCGCCGGACTGGAACGTGACCGACTCCGCCATTGACAAGTGCGGTGGGGGATACGTTGCCCCCTGCGTTGGATAATAGAACAAGCGTTCCATGCACCCGGTCGTCCACAGCACAAGAACAAGGATCACCGCTCCAAGCAGAAAAACTCGCCTCGCCGCGAGCCGGGATCGTGACTTGAGCGCGGGCTTGGATTTGGAGCTGCTCAGGATCCGAACCATCCGCTAGTCTAGCCGCCCACGGGGGTCGATGAATGCCTCTCTTGGGCCCGAGCCGTGCCTGTGGCCGAACTCTCGCCTCAGCCGGAGGCGGAGGGTATACTCTGCGGCTCGGCGCAACGTCGCGCCTCGACCCATTTCGCAACTCAGACGGGATCAAGACCCCATGATTGAAGCGCTCAAGAGCGATGATATTGTCAACAAGCTCGGCGGCCGGTTCAAGCTCACCGCCCTGATTCAACGCCGGCTCAAGGAGCTGATCATCGACGGCGAGCGGCCGCTGGTGGACCGCGAGGGCCGGACCGATCTCGAGCTGATCATCGAAGAGATCATGCAGGACAAGATCGCGCCGGATTTCACCCATGCCACGCCCGATGGTCTGGCGCCCGGCACCAGCTAGGCCCGCCCTGACCCACGCCTACCAGGGCACCGCCCGTGGCCGAGAGCCAAACGACGAATCACGATCCACCGGCCCGACGACGAGTCATCGTCGGCCTAAGCGGCGGGATCGCTTGCTATAAAGTCGCCCAGGTCGTGAGCCGACTCGTCCAGGCCGACATCGAGGTCACCGTCGCCATGACCGACGCCGCCACGCGGTTTGTCACGCCGATGACGTTCGAGGCGTTGTCCGGTCGGGCGGTCTATTCCAGCCAGTGGCAGCACGTTGAATCGCATGACCCGCAGCACATCAGCCTCGCCCGCGCTGCCGACTTGATGCTCATCGCCCCGTGTACGATGGACATGCTTGCCAAGCTGGCGCACGGGCGCACCGATGATGTGGTGAGTCTCATCGCCTCAGCCGTGGATTGGTCGCGTCAGGCGATGTTGATCGCGCCGTCGATGAACGAGGTGATGTGGAACCAGCCGTCGACACAGCGCAATCTGGCGCAGGTGAAGGCCGACGGCTGCGAGATCATCGACCCGGGTGAAGGTTGGCAAGCCTGCCGCACCAAAGGCAAGGGGCGCCTCGCCGAGCCGGACGTCATCCTCGACGCCGTGATGGCGAAACTCCAGCCGTAAACGCGTTTCGCCGCGCGGCTTGCCCCGGCGTCTTCTCGCACCGACAAACCTGACACAATGCCGCATCACTTCGGACCGGTGGCGGAGCGGTTGATCGCGCCGGTCCCCAAGACCGGAACACGGGCAGCGCTCCAATCAACGAAACCAACGGCACCGCAAAGACTTACGACGATTCGGCCCGTGACTTTCACGACGCGATTCCGCCCGACTTGCGCACGGACCTCGAGATCGTCGCAGTCGTTGAGGCGTGGCCCGAGTTGCGGCCAGTGGTGCGGCGTGCGATCCTGGAGCTGGCGCTGGACGTGGCACGAGGCTGCTGACGGCGGTGAGTAGCAACCATCACGAGGGCTCGACGATGAGCGAACAAGAGAAACCAGCCAGCGACGGACGTGGGGAGATCGCCCACTGGGGACAGCAGACGATCTTCTTCGCGATGGGTCTTCGCGCGATGGACGTAGAAAAGCCGATTGACGCCCGCGAACGAATCAAGGCCGCGGGTGTCGAGGCAAGTCACATCACCCAAGAACTATGGGACAAGGCCTACAACGCAGTAGCCGAGCACCACGACCCGGTGCGCGTCGAGCACGTCACGATGCCTTTCGCGCGCAAGGTTCTCGACTGGGTTGCCGACCACCTCGGATCTTCGACGGGGTAGACGATCGACCACGGGCAGCGGCTGATCCCCGCCGAACGATCCGGGCTCACAGTGGCGTGATCTCGCCCGTACTGACCGACCCTCATATATCACTCAAATCACAACCCAGCAGGACCGCCAACTCGCAGGCCGCTTCCAGCAGATCGTTGCGGTGAACAACGTACCGCTGGCCATCCTAATCAAGGCAATCGAGCGTGTACTCGCGATCGCCATGCTCGTCTTTACCGATGCAGGTTGCACGGTGAGCACCACAGACGGCGCACATTGCGTCGAGGGTTTCGCAGGCGACGGTGTTGGACATGGGCGCAGGGTCAGCAACCCGCCACGTCATTTGCGGCTTTGAAGATTGTCTGGCAAGACATGGCCGCATTCGGTGCATTTGACAGATACGCCTGTGGGATAGCCGCAATTCACACACCGGCCCTTACGCCTTCGGTGCGCGCCTCTTATCGCCCGTGAAGCCACGAATGGGACATAGAACACGAGCCAAACAGCGAGTCCGTAGAGAATTGGATTGAGGACGACCCCCGACCAGCGCAACTGAACTCCGGGACTATGCGGTATATTAGTGTTCCACTTCGGATCGTCCCACGGCCACCAAAGCTGACGCTTTTGAACTGCCGCGAAGGGCCAACCATAGAGATCGAGCTGCATTGAGTGGGTTGTCTCACTCGAATCGCCCGCGCGGGCATCGATTTGGCGATGACCAAACCTCTTGGCATCTGACCGAGAAGACACCTCGGGCCACGGCAAGGGTGGAGGTGAGGGCCAGCCGCGCTGAGCGGCATCTGTACCAAAGAGTTGTGTGTAGGCGGTCCGCGCTTTGGTTTGTTTATCGACGAATTGGATCGCGATCGGGACGTTCAGGACGGCGCCAAGGAGGATAAGAGTCAACAGCACGATCAGCGATCTCTTCATGGCAACATTCTACGGCACATCTTCCCGTCGCCAGCCGCATTCGGGACAACCGGCGGAGAAGTCACCGTGGAGGTCGTAGCCGCACATTCGACAACACCCTTCACGCACGTTCTCGATTGAGCCTGATGTGCCGTACAACGAGCCGGGATGATCCTAGCCAGATTCCATAAAGTACAACCACGGCGATAAGCCCGTTGGCCCACACCGCAATCCAAATCGTGCGGTCCCGAGTCACGTCCGGCAGCAGCACGCTTTCGACGTACCAAGAGTCATATCCATTGACGCTGAGATACTCGGCGAGCATCGGTCGCCACGGATCACACTGTTTGCCCCACAGTTCCTTCTCGTCGGGGCGGTTCAGCGTTATGTGAAGAACACGATTCTCGTGAATTCTCGTTGGAAAGATCGGACTCATGTCCTTAGGAAACCGCCGACATATAAAAAACACGTAGCCAGTGTGATCATCATCAGGTTCGTCTGAGATATGCTGGTTGGCGCCCTCACCGATGAGCCATAAGCCGATGGAGTCCCTGTAGTGGGGGTGGTACCTTGTGGGAAGCGGAAACAAGGCGTCAAGCGCGATTCCCAAAGGAAGTGCTACGACCGCGCCGAGGAGGAGGAAGACTGCGAGCTTGAACTGGCGGCGCTTCATAATCCAACTCT
>JADFGE010000123.1 GCA_022567855.1 Planctomycetota bacterium
TCGAACCCGTTCGTTTCCACGCCCGCGCCGCGCAGTTGCGCTTCGGTTGCGGCAATGAGAATCAGTCGAATCGACGGGTCGAGCCGCCGAAAGGCCTCGATTGGGTTGCCCACGCACGATTCAACGATCTCCAGCGGGGCGACGACCGCCGCCACCGGTTCAGCCGACGAGGCGATCGTCACCTCGCCGACCGCATCGAACAATGTCTCAGCGCCGATCACCTTGCGTGACAGTCCGTGTCCGAGGCGCTGTTGCTGACCGTCATCGCCGACGATCACCACTCGGCCTCGTGGGGTTCGTCTGGAGGGCGGTCGCGTACTCATTCGCCCTGTTCCTGATTGTCGTCGCCAAGCAACATCGCAATCTCATCGCGCGTCACCTGCGGATCCAACGCCTCCGGTGCGCGATCTTCGTCGTCGTCGGGACGAGTCTCTGGCGGCGGGGCGACGCGCCCCAACACCTCGTCTCGATCCGCTTGGGCAATACAACGCAGCGCGCCGTCTTCAAACGCCCACGCCCCCACCACCGGAACGTACCGCTTGATCGCGGCCAGCATGACGCTCAGATCCGGCCAATGGCTCGGCTCAATAACGACCAACGCCACACCATCAGCGCTCGTCAGCCCCCAAGCCGTACGCGATGATTGCATCCGCTGGGCCAGGCACAGCTCCGCCATCGCCATAAGCGGTACATCCGTGACCAGCGCGTCCCAGTGGCGCTGCTCCAATTGTGATTGAAGCCGTCCGTCAACGCTCTTGGCGTTGGGCGCGAGCACCACACATCTTGTCCGACCGGCGGTCGATTCCATAGTCGCAGTCCACGCCTTGCGGCCAGGCAGATGGACCATTCTAGGCTATGGAGGTCGATCCAGAGCTTGTCATACCGGGCAGAATCGATGCCTCAGGAACCCCCCGGGCCCAGGACGATCTGGGCGATTTCTTTGGCCCCGTCCGCCGGTTTATGGCTACGCAGCGCCGCCCGCATCGCATCGCGCCGAGCAACATCCTCCATCAATGCGGCGAGTGTCGGGCCGACATCAGCGACATTCCGGGCCGCCTCGATCCGGTCGGTCTCGATAATCGCCCCGCCTAGGGCCGCCATCGGCTCGGCGTTGCGCCGCTGGTGTAGGTCCGTGTGATATGGATACGGCATGAAGATCGTCGGCACCGCATTGGCCCAGGCCTCCGCCACCGAACTCGCCCCCGCCCGGCTCAGCGCCAGATCAGCCGCACCCCACGCCAGGCCCATGCAGTTCTGAAAGGATTCGACCACGGCCGAAACCTTCGCCTCGGCATAGGCCCGACGAACCTCATCCACCGACGAACGCCCCGCCAGGTGATACACCTGCCACTGAGCAAACGCCCCGGGTTGCCCGGCTGCGAAGTGTGGGACGAACCGATTGATGCTCCCAGCCCCTTGTGAGGCGCCCGTGACCAACAGCGTGCGCTTGGCCGGATCAAGACCCAGACGCTCCCGACAGGTCGCCTGATCACACGACGCCACGCTATTGCGCCGGATCGGCATGCCGACGCGCTGATGCGCAAAACCACCAACGCCCCGTAGCTCGATCGCCGACAGCACTCGATCGCAGCGCCGCGCAATCCACCGATTCGCCTTGCCCGGCGGATCGTCGAGGTTCACCAACGTGACCGTCGCGCCGCTCGCCTTGGCCGCAGCAACCACCGGCGCACTCACAAATCCTCCCAACGAAATCACGTCGAGCACATTCTCGCGTTCGATCAGCTCGCCCGCAGTTCGTTTGGTTCGGCGATAGTTGCCCAAGAAACGAAGCAACGGTAGCGGCCGGGCCGAGAACACCGACGCCGGCATCCGTTCATACGCGACACCCGCTTCGGACAGCATCGCCGCGTCGATCGCTCGCTCGGAGCACGCGAATACACAGCGGACTGTTGGATCGAGCTCGACGAGTCGCTCCGCGATCGCTAACCCGGGGCTGATGTGCCCGCCGGACCCGCCCCCGGCAAACAACAACGTCCGCGCAGCCACTAGCCTGGACCTGCGATCGAGTGCGCTTCGGAAACCTGCGCGGCACTGGCTCGGTCCATCGAGACCAGCAAGCCGACACAAAAGGCCGTCAGCGCCCAGCCGGTGCCGCCTGACGACAACAGCGGCAATGCGATCCCCTTCGTCGGGGCCAGGCCTGTCACCACCGCCATGTTGATCAGCGCTTGCAGACCGATCGTCGCCAGAATCCCCAAACCCAGCAGGCGCGAGAACGAGTCCGGCGCCCGCCGAATGATCGCCAGGCCACACAGCAACAACCCCGCATAGAGGCAGACCACGACGACGGCCCCGATCAATCCCAGCTCTTCGCAAATGATGGCGAAGATGAAGTCGGTCGTGTCCTCCGGCAAGTAGCCGAACTTCTGCACACCGTTGCCGAGCCCTCGCCCGGCCAAGCCGCCGCCCGCCACCGCCGCCATCGATTGAATCATGTGGTAGCCGATGCCTTGGGCGTCCTGATAAGGATCGAGAAACGCGCGGAGCCGATCCAGGCGATACGGGCTACTCAGCAGCGCCGCCCCCACCGCGACCGCCGCCGGTGGCGCGAGCAGAGCCGTGTGCCACAACTTTGCTCCGCCCGCCAACAGCACGATCACCGCGACCATTCCGATCAATACCGCCGTGCCAAGGTCTTCCGTGGCAATGAGCGCGCAGATGACGCCCACCAACACCATCGGCGGCGCGAACCCGCGCCACAGACTTCCCATCGCCCCGGCTCGTCTGGCCGCATACCACGCCAGCACAATAATCAACCCCCATTTCGCGACCTCGCTGGGCTGAAAGCCGATCGGCCCCAGACTGATCCACCGCCGCGCGCCGTTGACCTCGCGACCGATGCCCGGCACATGCACCGCCACCAGCAGCACCAACGACCCGAGAATGATCCATGGCACGGGCGAGGCGAGCCCGCGAGCCGTGTACAACCGCTGCACGGGGATGCGCGACCCGATCAACAGCATCCCCACCGCCACCATGGCCAGCACCGTCGGCCGACCCAGCAGCACCTGCTTCAAGTCGATCCCCCGCGGTGGATCGATCGTCAACCCCGCTGAGTTCACCATCACCACGCCCAGCGTCAGCAGCGCAAAAACGATCAGCATCAACCCATGTCCCGGCCGCATCATCCTCGGCATATCGGCCGCAGCGGCCATCGCTCCTCAGATTTGCCTCGTCTGTAGCCGCGAACGTACAGACGCACCGGAATCGAGCGTGCAGGGACTTAACTGAAACGCCAGAACGTCTCGGCACGCCACGGAGGGTTCGCGCGCACAGAACTGACCTCGTTGACCGTTGATTATCCAAACGACTTACTAGGGGAACACGCAGAAAATGAAACCGCAGATGCACACGGATGAACACAGATCAACGCAGGGCGGAACGAAGATGTGTTCCCGTGTAGCGGGTGACGGGCCCCCGGAACCGCCCTTGCACCTCAGGACGTAAGGGCGCCCGGAAACGACCCCCGACACCCGAAAACGACTCCCGACCCCTTTTATGGGAACTGGGGGTGATACACAAGGTATTGTCGCGGGGGGTTGTCATTCGGACTGGGTGATCGTCCCTGTCGTGGGCGCGATCTGCAGGTCGATGAAGCGCGTGCCGAGGCTGAGCCGGATCACCGGGCGGGCGGAGATGTCGGCGACCCCGCCTTGGGCATCGAAGGCCAACGTGTTGTTGCTCACCTCGGTGAGGCGCAGCGAGACGCCCACCGCACTGCGGGCTCGGTCCTGGCCGAACACGATCAGATATGGCCGGCCGTTGTCGGGACGCGGGATCGGCGTGTCGATGTCACGCGCATAGGCCAGCCAGTAATGTTCATTCTCTGGATCGAACTGCACGACGACGGGGTCCGCCGGGTGCGAGATGGTCATCACCTGGGCCAGCTCGATATCCGAAGTAAGGATGCTGGCCGCGGCCACGAGGCGCAGCTGCGTGTCGTCGCTGAGCTTCGGCAACACCAACGCCCCGGCCACGATGATGATCGTGATCGTCATCATCAGTTCCATAAGCGTGAAGCCGCGACGGGCCGTGTTGGATCGTGACGAATCAATCATTGGATCAGTGCCGTGGAGGCCTTCTCCTCCCACGCTTTCACATCAGTGCCAAAGGAAATGATCTCGTACTCGACCGGCACCGGGCGCGGCGTGGGATCGCCCGGCAGCGGCTCCACGTTCGTGGTTACTGTTGACGTGGTTGAAATAACCATCTCGCCTTCGGATTCGACGTCCGTCCCGATCGCGTCGGCGAAGCTCTGTAAATCGCTGTCGTTCAGCGACAACAGCAAGTCCAGTTCGCTGATAAGCGTTCCGTCCGCATCGTAGAGTTCGCTGTCGGTCGTGGTGTACCCGTTCCTCGAATCGAGCGAGTGGTCATAGAACAACGCGCCCTGGTGTTTGATCCTCAATTCGCCGGCGGCCACGCGCCCGTACACAGCCGAGTCATCGGCGATCTCCATTGCGTATCCCGGCGCATAGATGCTTGCCTTGACGACCGAGTTGTTTCTCAGCAACCAATCGTTCTGGTAGGGCGGCAGGCTGTAGATCTGGACGCGGTCGGGATCCATATACGCGGCGTTGCCGGAGTTGTCTCGCGTGTTATCGACGCGCTCGTCCCCGATATAGCTGTCCCGCAGCTCCATGGCGCCGCGCACGTACATATCCAGCGTCGAGCCCGGCATGAGTTCGATCGCCGAGTTGTCCATGATGAGGTCGCCGAAGATCACCAACGTGACGTTCCCATCGATTTTGAGCATGGTTCCCACGAGCAGTCTGCGATCATCGTCGGTGACGAGTGTGATGTCGCCTTGGAGCGTCACGTGGGAGTTCTCGTCAATCACCCGGTCCCATCGTCCGTCCGTGTTGTAGGTGATCGTTTCGCCGACCGAATCGACCATCAGATTCGGACTTGGGTCCTCGGGCTCCGTCACGCCGGGGTCGGGCGCGGCGGGCATGGGGATCGCGCCGGGCAATGCAACCTGATCGACGGATGAGCCGCTGGTGTCGGTGATCAGCGCACTGGAGGCGTCGGGATCGTGATACACCGTGGTGTCGATCACCGCGACATTCCCAAGCAGGTCGATGCTGGACGGATCGACGGCTTGCGTCCCCACGGCGATTCGCAGCCCAAGATCAGCCAGTGGCGCCATCGGCCACCGCGTCAAGATGGCGTCGCCTGACAGCTCCAGGTCCTGACCGGTGAAGATGGCAAACTCGCTGAGATCTACGCTAACGGCAGAGTTGTAGTCAAGCGGAACGTAGGCCATAGCGGTGGCGACCTGCGCCACGCCCTCCACGGTCGCCGTGCTCGTGAGCTGGATGTACTCGGACTCGGCCGTCGGCGGCTGGCCCGTGGCCAGGTCGATGATGTCCAGGTCAATCAGCGCCGCGGCGATCTGGTAGTCATCCAGGAGCTTGCCGTCAGTGTGGGCTGTGCGCCAGTCGGTCTCGGTTTGGAAGATCGCAATGCCCAGCTCCAATCCAGTGGTGGCGGACCAGCGGGCGGCGCCGGCGGACACGATGTTCTGCCCGATGGCGGCGGAGTTGTCCCGGCTGGCGAGATACGCCGTGGCCATGATCGTCGCCATCATCAAGCTGACAATCACCAGCAGCATGGCGACGCCTCGCCTTCCCGGGTTGTGATCGTGGCGAATCATCAGACAACTCCTTAGTTCACCGGCGGACGGTGCAAACGAACCGTGGCCGAGACCTGTGTCGAGAGCGACCCGTTGGAAGTCCAAAAGTTCAATTCGTATTCGACCTGTCGGCTATCAAGGGCGTTGTCAGCGTCGGTTCGGACGGTCACGCCTTCCAGCCCGTCAACCAAGCACAAGGTGGAGATCCACCCGTTGCTCTGATACGCATCGAGCACCATCTTCCAATTTGCGTCCGCGGCATACTGTCGATCCGCCAGGTCCTTCGCCGTCTGCTGCCAAGTGTCGGGAAAGTCCACGAAGTACACGTCGATCGTGCCCTCGATCGCATCGAACTTCAGCCATCGGATTTCAGTCGCGTGGACGGTGCCGCTTTCACGGGCATCCTCCAGCCACAGCACAAGGTCCGAGTCGGTGGCGTCGAGCAATGACCGAGACGGCGCGATGTAGGCGGCCAACCTCGTCTGGGCCGCATTAGCGCGGATCATTAGCGATCGATTGTCGCGGCGCGTGCTCACCCCCGTGATGACGGCGCTCATCATGCCCGAGATCGCCGTCGCCACCATCGCCGTGATGGACAGCGCCAGCATCAGCTCCAGGAGTGTCAGCGCCCGGCGAGTTGGAGGCTTCGTCGGTGTCATGGCGCGGCGGGCTCCGCAATGAAGTACGTGATCTCCGCGAGCGTCCGACCGTTCCCATTGAACGCGCGGACAAGCACCTGACGACCCCGCACGGCTACGCCCAAGCTGTTGATCGTCTCCATCCGGCTCACAACCTCGACCTCGCGCCCAATGGCGTCGAAGGTCATGGGCATGGGATTGTCGGCGCCATCGGTCAAAGTGCCGGCCGGCTCGTTGAAGCCGTTCCAGGTCGGAAGGTCGGCATAGTCATCGGTGATGATGCGGCCGATGAGCTCTTCGGCCGCCAGTGACGCCGCGATCTTCTGGCGCGCTTCAAGGGCGTGCAGTTGTCCTGCGGTGACGGCGGACGTCACGCCAACTACCACGGCAAAGAGGATCCCCGCCGCCATCAACGCTTCCAGAAGCGTGAAGGCTCGACGGGCGCAGCGCCTGCGGATATGTGCGCGCGATCGATTCAACCGCCGACCTCCTGACAGGTGTGGCGTTTCGAGACGGAACCGTTACCTATATAGATCGAATACCGTACGGGCCGCACCAAGGAGCCGATTGATGTTCGACGCTGCGGGGTCATCCCGGCCCAGCACATCCGCCACGAACACCGCAGAATGCCACGTCACGTCCGATAGCAAGCCACACGAACGAACGTCCAACGCCGTCCACGGCACACGTCGCTGGAGAGAAAAAGGGGTCGGGAGTCTTTTCTCCGAATCGCGGTTCAAGAGTCAATAAACACTGTTTTTGAGAAAAGACTCCCGACCCCTTTTTCTTTCCTTTTTCTTTCCGTTGCCGGTGGGCTGGTCAGTCGCGAGCCTTGCCCCGCGTCACGGCTAAATGAAAAAAACATTGGAAACTTGTCACCTCTCAGTGGCCATTCTCGCATGTAACTGGGGGGGGGAAGACAAGCGCCCATCGCCACTCTTGGCTCATCCTCGCCTGTGGTCCAGCCGCCACGGCTTCCCGTGCCCGGTTGGTGTCGGCGTTGCCCCCGAGGAGGCCGCAAAGGAGGTTCGTGAATGTGTGATCAAATGAAGGTTGCCGTGCTGGTGGCAGTCGTGGCTCTCATGAGCGGGCAACACGCCCACGCCCAGCCGTCCTCGGCCGGCCCTGGCGGGCCCGGCTGGGTCCTGTCCCACCAGAAGATCAGCGACACCGAAGGGGGCTTCACCGGTGCGCTGGATGATGGCGACTTTTTCGGCTCACCGGTGGCATCCCTGGGCGACCTCGACGGCGACGGCGTGGGCGACTTGGCCGTGGGGGCATTCGCCGACGACGACGGCGGCTTGGATCGGGGCGCCGTCTGGGTCCTGTTCATGAACACCGATGGAACCGTGAAGTCGCACCAGAAGATCAGCGCTACCCAGGGCGGCTTCACCGGCACGCTGGATGATGGCGATAAATTCGGCCACTCGGCGGCCTCGCTGGGTGATCTCGACGGCGACGGCGTGGGCGACCTCGCGGTCGGGGCAACCAGCGATGGCGACGGGGGCAA
>JADFGE010000124.1 GCA_022567855.1 Planctomycetota bacterium
ATGACGGGACAATCCTTTTCCCGCATGGTGAATAAAGACCCCGCAGGGCCTACCTCCGCCGCCGGCGTTGCACAGGCCAAGAATCACTCCCTCTCCCCCACTAGGTGATCTGCGGGGGAGAGGGTTGCCGTAATCGGTCGGGGGTCGTCAAGCGGATCGTCTCAGCGAACGCGCGCGACCGATTTGTCAACCGTCGCCGCGATTCTCGCCCGGTCTCTCCGACGGCGTCTCCGACCTCGTCGCCCTGCTCGCCAACTGGGGGCCGTGTCCCTGAAGAAGGCATCAAGGCATCGAGGGGGAGAAGAAAGCATCGAAGCGCCAAGGCATAAAGGAATCAGAAGCGAGCCGCCGCGTCCTCGCGAGCGGTTTCGGCCAAATGGCATCGTGGCATCAAGGGACGAGGAGAGCCGGGCCGAAGCATCCGTTGCCGTGTCGGGCCGAAGCATGGCGCGCCCGCATACCGATCAATCGTCATGCGTATGAGAACCAACCGCCGTCAGTCAGTCGGGCGCTGGGGGGCCGGCTGCACCTCCATCGAGGCGAGCGTAGTGTCGTCCGCGAGCACAAGGTTGCCCAAGTATTCTTGAAGTGACGCCAGCGCATGGGATACATCTTCGGACGGCGTGGTCGATTCGGCGATCGCGCTCAGCAGCCGATCAACCCCGAAGTCCTCGCCGGACGGAGCCCTGTGCTCGACCACGCCGTCGCTGTAGAGAATGAATCGATCGCCGGGGGCAAGCTTCAGCGATTGAGCCACGTAACGAAAGTCCGGATCGATCCCCACGAGAATGCCTTGGGGGCGCGGCGCGGTCGCGGGCGGCTCGCCGTGGGGTTTGATGATCCAATGGCCGTGCCCCGCATCGACAAAGTGCAACACCTGATCGCGGTCGTCGAACACGCCAATCCACAGCGAGACGAACATGTTGGCCGGCGATCGCTCGGTCGTGTAGCGGTTCACGGCGTTGGCGGCTTCGGCCGGGTCCGTGAGTCGCGCCATCGCGGCCCGCAGATACGACAGGACGGCGGTCATGAGAATCGCCGCGCCCATGCCCTGGCCGGACACGTCGCCGAAACAGAGTCCGACTCGATGATCGTCCAGGGGAAAGATGTCGAAGAGATCGCCAGCCACGATTCTGCCCGGCGTCATGCGCATCGCGTACTTCAGAGCGCCGACCACGCCTTCCTCGCTGGGCCAAAGGAACGCTTGAGCCTGGCGGGCCGCATTCAGATCCTGGTCCAGTCGCTCGTGGCGGCGCTGAAGCTCCGTCCGTTTGATATTGGCCAAGGCGAGCCCGGCAATTCGAGATACCGCGCGGCAGAATCCAGCGGCGTCGTCATAGCCGGGCTGCTCGGCTTCGCGCGAATCAAGATAGATGTAGCTCACCACCGAGCTGTCCAGGGTGATCGGCGCGCACACGGCGCACAGGATGCCGAGCTGTTGGATACTCTGCCCCAGCAGCGCATCCGTCGATCGCGAGAGGCGGGCGACATGGCCGGAGGCGGCCTCGCGCAGCAGCGAGCGGCTGAAGCTGAAGTCGGCGGGGCGATCCATGTTCAGGTCGCGCGCCGCCAGGACCTCGACCTGATCGCCGGAGCCGGTGGGACGCAACACCGCGGCCCGGCGGAAACCGCTTCCCGCCAGGACGAGGCCGACTACCGCCGCCGCGAGCTCGGTTTCCGTTGACGTCTGATGCAGGATGCTGGCCCCTTCGATCAGCAGCTCCAAGCGACGCTGGGCCAGCGCTTCGAGTTCACGATTGGAGATTCGTTCAACGATCGTGCCGGGAGCGACGTGTTCGTCCACGGCCGCCAGTGTTCGCGAATCATTGCCGCTGCCGCCGCCGCCGTTGACACGAAACGTGTACGGGCCGAAGCGGACGAAATCACCCGAGGCGATCAGTGTCGGCGTTCCGGGTCGAAGCAGCACGCCGTTGAGGTAGGTGCCGTGTCGGCTTCCCAGATCGGTCAGCACCCATTCGTGTTTGCGCCTCGCCACTGACGCATGCCGTCTGGACACCACGGCATCGGCCAGGCACAGGTCGCACTCCTGTGCCCGTCCGACCAATATCTCCGCCTGGTCCCGAACGGACAACGACGGCGCATCGGTCCCGGCGACGGGCTCCAGCCTCAACTGGTCCGTGCTCGGCGCGGGCGTCATTACATCCTTGCCTCCCGTCACTCCAGATCATCTCCTAAGGGCCCCACGACGCCCCAACCGCCGATCATCATACCGTACCCTGTGCGCCGATGACACACCCGGTGCTTACGGATGCGTCGGCCGAAGGTTACGTTCCATCGAGCGAGGCAATAGCGCTGAACTGCGCTGCCAGGGCCGGGTACAACGCGCGATACCGCTCGTAGTACCGGCCATAGACCGCTGCATCCGCCCCCGGCCGGAGCGAGTCAGTTTCACGAACGGTGCTCTTGGCGGCTTGCTGCACGTTCTCAAAGACACGAATCCCGACACCCGCCAGAAGGGCTGCGCCATAGGCGGCGCCTTGGGTGATGTTGACAGTCGCAACCTCAGCATTGAACACATCGGCCATCATCTGCCGCCACAGTTCGCTGCGAGCGCCGCCGCCGGACACGCGCACCTTCGATACATCAAACCCCATATCGCGCACAAGCTGGATCGAATCCATGAGACCGAAGGTGACACCTTCCATGACGGCCCGCGTCATGTGCCATTTGTTGTGCCGCAAGGTAAGACCAATGAAGGCGCCGCGGGCGTTCGGGTCGGCGTGCGGCGTGCGCTCACCGGTCAGGTACGGCAGGAAGAACAAACCTTCACAGCCGGGCCGAACCTCCGAAGCGCCTTCGATCAATACTTCATACGGATCGATTTCACGGACGGCGGCCTGCATCATCTCCTCACCGCCAAGCTTGTCGCGGAACCACCGCAAGCTCCCGCCCCCGGAGAGCATCACGCCCATCACATGCCACATTCCCGGGACGGCGTGGCAATAGGCGTGCAGTTTCCCGTTTCGATCGAGCTCACATTCAGCGGTCGCGGCAAAGGTGACGCCGGAGGTGCCGATCGTGACCGACACCGCGCCGTCATCGACGATGCCGCATCCGATCGCCTCCGCCGCCTGATCGCTCGCCCCGGCAATAACCGGCGTATCTTGCAACAGACCCGTCGCCGTAGCCGCTTCGCCGGACAGCTTCGCACTCGCCACGGGTGATTCGGTGACATGCGCAAGCCAATGTCGTGGCACCCCCAAAGCGTCGATCAATTCATCCGACCATTGACGCGCTGCGACATCAAATAATGATGTACCCGAAGCATCGGTCACGTCGCTGAGAAATTCACCGGTCAGCCGAAAGCGAATGTAATCCTTGGGGAGCAGGATTTTCGTAATCCGTTCATAGATATCAGGCTCGTGTTGCTTGACCCAAAGGATCTTGGGCGCGGTGAAACCGGTCAAGGCCGGCTTTCCTGTGATGCGAAGAACAGTGTCGGCGCCGATACGATCGTGAATCTCATCACATTGCGCTGCGGTCCGTTGATCATTCCACAAGATGGCCGGGCGCAGGACTTCGCCTTTTGCGTCGAGCAGCACCAAGCCATGCATTTGGCCGGTGAGCCCGATCGCCGCAACATGTTTCGGATCGACCTCGGACTGATCGAGCGCTTTGCGAATGCTGGCGACCGTTGCGTTATACCAATCTTGCGGAGATTGCTCGGACCACAACGGCTTAGGGGTCGACAGCGGATACTCCGTCGTGATGTTGGCGGCAACATTGCCCTGCTCATCGATCAGCAGCGCCTTGCTCCCGCCGGTTCCGATGTCAATACCGAGAAGGTACGTAGTCATACGATGATTAAAGATTCACCACGGAGACACTGAGACACGGAGATGGGGTAAGGATAAGAGCATCGAATGAGCAATCCTAGAGTCGCGACGGATGATCCCATCCTTCAGAACGGGTACAGAGAAGTTCAAGAGTAGGCCGACCGGTTTCCTAAGGAACCGAAGGTAGGTCAGCAGTTGGGCTTCATGTATCGGAAGGATCTTCTCGACCGCCTTCAGTTCGACAATGACCTTGTCATCGACCAATAGATCAACGCGATAGCCTACGTCAAGATGAACACCCTTGTAATCCAGAGGCACATCAATTTGACGCTCGAACGGAATACCTCGAAGCGACAGTTCATGAGCAACACATGCCTCGTACCCCGATTCGAGAAGACCCGGGCCGAGCTGTCGATGAACCTCGATCGCCGCTGCGATCACTTGATCGCTCAGTTCCTTGTGCAGTAGATT
Organism: Planctomycetota bacterium; assembly: GCA_022567855.1. Lineage (GTDB taxonomy): Bacteria > Planctomycetota > Phycisphaerae > Phycisphaerales > SM1A02 > JADFNO01. The sequence goes on from JADFGE010000124.1 coordinate 4,269, forward strand.
TCCCGAAGCGCTATGGCTTAGCATTCTAACCCTTCCAGTTTTCCTTCTCCGTGTCTCCGTGTCTCCGTGTCTCCGTGTCTCCGTGGTGAATCTTCCTAACTCGGACGAGGCAACGACATTAGTCGATCCGGATGCGGCGCCCGGGCGCGGATGAGGTGCGCTTCCAGCCAGCCGCGGGCCTTGTCGGGGTGTTCGTGCGCGAACATGATCGCTTCGTGATCGAGTTCATTGACACGATCGTTGGCGGCGCGAATCGCATCCATCGAAATGCGGATGGCGGTAGCGACGGGCATACGTTCAGGGTTGATGTCAATGCCGAAGTATCCGCGGTAGCCGTGCATCTTCAGCGTGTACAACAGTGCTTCGAGCTGCTCGGGTGAGACGACGCCGACGTTGAGGTCTTGGTCGTAGTTTCCCAACGGTTGACTGTTCCAATGCGAATGCGCAAGGCGGCCTTGCGACAGCGGCCAACTGAACGCGTAGGCGAGATCCTCAAAGCCCATCAGCACGTGACCGACTTCGGGATTCAAACAGCACAACGCATGTCCTTCATCAAGCAATGCACGGTTCGTCGTATCGGTGAGAAGCGATTCGACTTGATGTCCAAGCAGCACACCTTCGGGGGTGGTGCCGAAGAGGATGCGCCCACGCGGCTCGTACGGCTTGGGCTCAAAAGCGATGCGAACCCCCGGCACGGCGTCCATTGCTTCGGCCAAACCCTCAGCGAATCGATCGCGCATGGCGGCAAAATTGACACCCATCGGGTTTTCATAGCCGTCGATCCCCGGCCAAACGATCGCAAAATCAGTGTCCAACTCCCCGTTCAGTTGAAGCGCTTGCTTCGTGCGCTCGATCGCCGCCTGACGATGCTTTGGGATCGGATTGGAAAGCGAACCCCATTCGAATTGCTCATCCCAAAACAGGAGCGGGATGATCGTGATGAGCTTGATGCCGGTGTCGGCGGTGAACGATTTCCACAGGCCGAGATTGTCTTCGTTGACTTCGTTGGGGTAGTGCGCTTCCAGACCGCACAGGCCGACCTCGGCCAGGGTTGCGGCGATATCCAGACGCTGCTCGATCGTCAGGTCCGGCTGATACTTGGCGTGGAACCGACTCGACGGCGGCGTGAAATACCATATTCCAGCGGAGAATTTTAGCTCCAGCTCGAATGACTTCAGATGCGCCAGCAATTCATCGCCCGAGCGGCGCGTTGATTGATCACGAAGATCGGGGAACGCCATGGTCCAACACCTCCTTATTCATCACGCGGCGGCATCATCGTGTAACGAAGCAGGGTTGTCGAGGAGGTCAAGCCGTCCAACCTTCAGTGATCGTGAGCAGACTCGCGCGGTTGATCCTCATGACCGGTCGCGACGCCTTGGCCGTGGAATTCGAGCCAGTTGAGCTTCAGTGGAGAGGCGTCCTCGTCGGCGGCGCGGTAGACCACGAATAGCTCGTTCGTTGAATCAAACTTGACAGGGATCGTCACATCCGCCCACGTTAGACCTGCGGACTTCTCAGTCATCGCATGCACACCGTCATTATTCACGATGAGATCGTCGCCGAGATATAACTTCGACCCGTCATCGGATTCCAAATAAAACGTATAGAAATCCGATTGGGGTACGGTGATGTACCCGAGAAACACAGCGCCGACGTCGTCGCTCCTGCCCGACCCGGCGAACGCGCCGTTGGTCGACGCGTAGGTGATCGATTCGACGACTTCTCTGTCGATCGCTGTCAGCGAGCGGAACTCTGGAAGCGTCGTCGGGTCGTCCAACTCGTAATAGATCGCTTCAAGGCCGGGCTGAGGATTCGCAAGCGTCCAAGCCGGGCGTAGATCACCGTGCGCTTCATTTGGAACGGCGGAGACGGCGTGCAAGAGCATCGAAGCATCGACGACTTGTTTGGACAGTCCACCACCCTTTATGCGCAGGATCAAGCCGGCCCAGCCGCCTCGCTCAAAGAACTCTACCCGCACAGGATGCGCACCGGCCTCGAGGCCGATCTTCCCGCTTGGTTCAACAACAATCTCAGCGATGACCACTCCGGATGGTGAATCAATACGAAACTCAAGTGTCCCGCCGTCCGCTCCCGCCGCAACACGCGCCGTCACGGAGTCGATCCCAAGCAGATTCACCGGTGAATAGGAAACATAATCACCATCGCGTGTGAACACCACCGCCTGTCCACCATCCTGGGGATCGTCTGCTTTCTCGATGCGCACGCCCTGCTGTGAGGTGAGATACTCAGCTTGCTTGCGCTTCGGTTGAAGAATGACCTGTGCGCTTGCCGTAAGCGGCGCCACGCCGGGACTGCCGTGATCGGAATACGTCGCCCGCAGCACGGTAAACAGATCCGCCCGCGGACCGTGACCGTCGTCGCGCAACGTCTGAATAACGCCTTGCAAACCGTGATATTGCTGAAGCGGATGGGCGTGCGTGTCGTGACCAAGGAAGAGTTGAACACGTACTTCGTCCGGATTGATCTGCGATTCTTCGGCGTCAACAACCGATACGCGATACTCGATCCACTCGCCGAACTCGACGAATCCCCCATTGGGAGGCCAATCAATAACGACGGAGGGGCGAGTGTTGCCGACGGAGATGGGAATGTTGGCGGTGGAGGTCAAGCCGTTGCGGTCCATCACCACGAGTTGGGCGTTGTAGTTGCCGCGCTGATCGTACGAATGCTTGGGATTCGGCGAGCGTGAATCAACGACGCCGTCGCTGTTGAAGTCCCAAGCGAAGCGCAGCTCGCCATCGGCGCCACTCCGGGACTCATCGCCGGCAAACTGCACATGAAGCGGCGCCGAACCGGACGTGGGATCAGCCGTCGCGTCCGCAATCGGCGGTCGATCGCCCCAGCGGTAATACTCGATGCGAACGATCCGGGCATCAGGATTGCCGCCGCCGAAACCGGTCCCCCACTCGATGACGTACAGACAGCCATCGGGCCCCAACTCCATATCCATCGGGCGCGTCAGTTTGACATCAGCGGCGAACCGGTTGATCTTCAAGACGTCGCCGTTCTCATCGAGCTTGACCTCCATGATCCAGTCGCGTGCCCACTCGTAGATGAAAAGCGTGTTGTCGAAGTACGCTGGGAGTTTGCGATCACTCACGAGGTTGGGGTCGTAGTGATACACAGGCCCGGCCATGGCGCAGCGACCACCCGTGCCAAACTCGGGAAACTCCGCTGAATCTCCGTACGGGTAAAACATCCACGCGGGCTGCGCTGGGGGAAGCACCTGCCAACCGGTGTTGTTGGCCGAGTCGTTGATGGGCAGGCTTGGATCGAAGGCGGGACCGGGTTGGTTCGTCTGGAAATCGTAGTCGTAATAGGGCTTATTGTTGCCGACGAAATACGGCCAGCCGAAGTTCCCGGGCCCGCGCGCCTGGTTGAACTCGTCATGCCCAGCCGGTCCGCGATTGGCTCTGGGATCACCGGCGTCCGGACCGATCTCCCCCCAATAAACGAACCCGGTCGCAGGATCAACTGAGATCCGAAACGGATTGC
>JADFGE010000125.1 GCA_022567855.1 Planctomycetota bacterium
GTTTGAAAAGTCTAACTTTGTGAACAGCGGTGAACGACACTCGTTGTTGGTGTCAAGAGCGTACTGCTGATATGAGCCGGGGCAATAACCATGGGCGGCAATAGCCCCACTGGCCCAATACCGGACCTGACTATCCCGCCAAAGTTGCCTAGGTTCACTCTTGGGGGCTCGACGACGTTTGGGACGAATTCTCATCGTCGAGCGAGCTTTTTCCGGTAATGAACTGACAAAGTGAACGCAGCCTGTCGAACGCCTCCAACGGGCTGAGTTTCGTCAGATCGACCTCGCGCAGCTGCTGAAGGATTGGGTGCTCGACGTACTCGGTAAAGAGGCTCAGTTGGCGGGAATCGGGTGCCGCCGCCATAGACCCGCCCTGGACCACCGCGGGCGTCGATTCGGATTGCACGACCAGGGTGTCGAGCAGTTCGGAGGCCCGCTGCACGGTTTGAGGCGGGATGCCGGCCAGTTTCGCGACATGGATGCCGTAGCTGCGGTCAGTTCGCCCGGGGAGGATGCGATACAGGAAGATAATCTGCTCGCCCCATTCCCGCACCGAAACGTGCAGGTTCCGGACGTTGTCCAATCGATCCGCAACCGCCGTGAGTTCGTGATAGTGCGTGGCGAAGAGTGTGCGGCAGCGGCGCTGGGCGAGTGTCTCGGCGATCGCCCACGCCAGTGACAGCCCGTCCAAGGTGCTCGTGCCCCGCCCGATCTCATCCAAAATGACCAGGCTGCGCTCGGTCGCGTGATGAAGGATGTTGGCCGTCTCGGTCATCTCGACCATGAAGGTGGACTGACCGGCGTGCAATTCATCGGACGCGCCGATGCGGGTGAAGATTCGGTCGATCAGGCCGATCGTCGCCGCCTCAGCCGGCACGAAGCAACCGGTATGCGCCAGCAGAACAATCAGCGCAGTTTGTCGTATGTACGTGCTCTTGCCGGCCATGTTGGGGCCGGTGATCAGGGCGAGCGTAGCCCGGTCACTTGGGATCGGATCGTCGGCCGTCTCGGGTTCGTCGCTTCGTGGTTCCGTCATTGGATCACTCGCGCCGAGCACACAATCATTGGGCACGAAGCGCTCGCCCAGCGTCCGATCGAGCACCGGATGTCGTCCCGCCTTGATGTCGATCACGGGCTCCGGCACCACGGCGGGACGAACGTACGCGTGCCGGGTGGAAACCTCGGCGAAGCACAAGAGAACGTCCAACTCCGCTACGAGGTCCGCAAATTCACCGATCGCTTCAGCCTGTTTGGCGACCTCGCGGCACAGCCGTTCAAACAACAGTATCTCCCGGTCAACTGCGCGCGTCTGGGCGGAGGTGACCTTATGTTCGAACTCCTTGAGCTTGGGCGTGACGTAGCGCTCCGCGTTCTTGAGCGTCTGCTTGCGCGAGAACGTGTCGGGGACTTTTTCGGTATGCCGATGGGTGATCTCGATGTAGTAGCCGAACACCTTGTTGTATCCGACTTTCAGCGACGGGATCCCGGTCTGCTTGATGAGTTGTTGTTGATACTCGACCAGCCAGGTGTTGGCGTCGCGCTGAAGTCGGCGGGCCTCGTCGAGCGGTTGATCGATACCGTCGCGAAAGAGTCCGCCTTCGCGCAGATGGCCCGGCGGTGAATCAACACAGCGGGTGAGGATCGTTTCGCCCAGCGGGTTCAGCGGGCCGGCGAGCTGCTTGGCCCGGTCCAGCGCTGCGGCGAACGCCCGTTGATCGGCCAGCACTGCCGTCAGATCCCCGATCTTGCCGATCGAATGGCCGAGGGCGACGACATCGCGCGGGGTGACTCGTGCGGTCGCGACCCGCCCGACGATGCGCGCGACATCCTGCACGTCGCAGATTTGCGTGGCCAGGGCGGCGCGCAGGTCCTGATCATCGACCAAGGCGGCCACGGCCCGCTGCCTGGTGTTGATGGTTTCGAGATCTCGCAGGGGGAAGCAAAGCCAGCGACGAAGCAGCCGTTTGCCCATGGCGGTGCGGCAGCGATGGAAGATGCTGAGCAACGATCCTGCGGTGGTCCCGCTTCGCATCGTTCGCATGATTTCAAGGCTGTACAGGGAAGTGGCGTCGATCGTCACATACGTGTCCGGCGCCTCCAGCTTGGGTGGTCGCAAGTGGCCGAGCCGCCCGTCACCCGGCGGCCGGGGAGGCCTGTGTTTCCTGGAGGTACCGCAGCAACGCACCGGCCGGGCCGAGCGTCGGGTCCTCCTCGGTCAACCCAAACCCCACGAGGGTCGCCACCTGGTAGTGCTCCTTGAGGCAATCGCGGGCTTCGGTGAGGCGGAAGGTCCACGCCGGCCGAGCCGTCAAAGCGACCTTCGTTGCGGTGGCGATCGCCTCGATCCGAGGCGGGACGGCGCCGTCGGCCGTCTCCGCATAGAGCAACTCACTGGGACCGATCCTGGTCAGCTCATCAACGACCCGGCCCGCGGGCAGGGTGTGCAGGGAGAACGTGCCCGTGGACAGCTCAGCCACCGCGGCCACTGCGGCCGCGTTGTCGCCCGGCTCGATGAACTGGATCGCCGCGAGTTGGTTCGGCGTTGATTCATCCAGGAGCGTTTCGTCCACCAGTGTCCCGGGCGTGACCACACGTGTCACCGCCCGATCGACGATGCCCTTGGCCTCCTTCGGGTCCTGGATTTGATCGCAGACTGCCACGCGATACCCGGCCTCGATCATTCGCCGGAGGTACGTTTCGACCGCATGGTGCGGTACGCCGGCCATCGGCACGCCTTCGGTCCGTTGCGTCAGGGTGAGGCCGAGCACGCGATGCACCAGCTTCGCGTCCTCATTGAACATTTCATAGAAATCGCCCATACGAAAAAAGAGCACACAATCGGGGTGCTGCCGCTTGAAACGGGCGTATTGGCGCATGGCCGGCGTAAGATGCGAATCGCGGCTCTGGCCGGCGGCGGGCGGGGTGGACGTGTCCGTGGTGGTGGTCATCGGCCCGCGGATTGTACGAAAACCGCCGCCAACACCGCACGAAAACCTAAAAAGAAACGCCCACGGGCCGTACCGTGGGCGATATGTGGAGCAGATGAGAGTCGAACTCACAACCTCCTCGATGCGACCGAGGCGCTCTCCCAATTGAGCTACTGCCCCAAAATCAGGTTGGCGAAAGGAATTTCGCCCTATGATCCTAATCGGCTTTGGACACTGAGGCCAATCCGACCCCGTAAAGTGCCGGCCTGGTACTTTTCATCGTCGATCCCGGCCGCTAGATTAGACGGTTTCCCCCACACGCCACAGATATCCGCTGAGGAGGAGAATGACAGGTATGCTCGATCAGCTCTCGGCACGGCCCGAATCGCTCGGCGATGTCGCGCGATTCCTTCGTACGCTTTCGGACCCGACGCGACTTCGCCTGCTCGGGATCCTGCAAGACGGCGAGCAGAACGTCACGGCGCTGCGCCGCACGCTCGCGCTTCCACAGCCGACCGTGAGCCACCACTTAGCGCTGCTCCGTTCGGCGGGGCTGGTCACCAATCGACGCGACGGCAAGCAGGTGTTCTATTCGCTGAATCGCCAGATCGCCTCGCCGCTGGCTGAGCGCCGCGGGTTGAACATCGTCACCGAAGCCGTCGAGTTGCGCATCGCCCACGCCGGCGTCAACGGTGAGCTGAAACGCCAAGCACCGCCGCCTGGCGCCGACGGTGAAGCATCGCGGGTGGCGATCGCTTTGGGCGAGTAGCGCCGACGATCAAACCCCATTCCGGAAATCGAGGAACTCGAAACCGACCGCGTGTAGAGTGGGGCGGCCGATGTCGTTCATGCTTCTGCTCATCTACTGCCTGCTGATCGTTCTGGCCTCACTGGCCGGGGGATGGATCCCGCTGGTCGTGCGCCTGACGCACCGCCGACTTGAACTGGCGATAAGCTTCGTCTCCGGCGCCATGCTTGGCGTCGCGCTGCTGCATCTGTTGCCGCATGCGTGGATGCAGCGCGCCGCTTGGCTTCGCCAGAGCGCGACAAGTTCCGAATTTGGGCACGGCGACTTCAGCGCGGTCGTGGGATGGATGCTCGGTGGTTTCCTAGCCATGTTCCTCATTGAACGGTTCTTTTGCTTTCACCATCACGATTCAATCGAGGAACAGACGCCGCGCGACGATGCGCCGCACCCTCGACACGGCCACACGTTGACATGGGCGGGGGCAGCGCTGGGGTTGACGATCCATAGTCTCATCGCCGGGGTTGCCCTTGGGGCGAGCGTCGTGGCTGAGCGTCATGGTGAGACAGGCGTTTCGTTGGCTGGATTCGGCGCGTTTCTTATGATCGTTCTGCACAAGCCGTTTGATTCACTGACGTTGGGGACGCTGATGGCCGCGCAGCGCCGTTCGGCCCGACTACGGCATGTGATCAACGGCGCTTTTGGTCTGGTCGTTCCGCTCGGCGTCGTGCTGTTTTTCCTCGGACTGGGCGATGAAAGCGCCGAACAATCGCTGCTGATCAGCCGGGCGCTCGCGTTCTCAGCGGGGACGTTTCTGTGTATTGCGCTGAGCGATTTGTTGCCGGAGTTACAGTTTCACCAACACGATCGAATCAAGTTGACGGCGGCGCTGCTGCTAGGACTTGCGCTCGCCTGGGGCGCGAGTTGCTTCGAAGTGCAAACCCACGATCACGCGAGCTTCACAGGCGCAGCTGGCGCTAGCGCAATCCCGGTGCAGTTGTCGCCGAGCGATGAGTAACATCTTCGCCATCTTCCGCCTTTTCTGGTCGCCTCGATCGTTGGCGGCCGTCGCGATCGATGTTTCCAACCCGTCAGCAATCGTCGCCAGCACTCTTGCGATCGACTTGGGGTTGGCGATGCTCGGCGCAGTATTGTGGAGCAGCGTCAGCGAACTCTTTCCCAGCCTGGCCGCCTATGTCCAGGAGTGTGTTGGCATCGCTGCGCGGATGGCGGGCCTACTTGGCATCATCTTCACGCCCTGGGTCATATTGTTTGTCGCGATCTTCAAGGACGCGCCGCGGTCTCGTGGGGCGGCCGAGTCACGCGCCGTCATTCTTTCGACGGTCATCGCCTTGCCTGTCTTGGCTCTGTGGTGTGGGTTTGCGGTAATGGCGCAGGTCCAAGACCTCAACTTTGGATTGCTCATAGGCAAGCCGACCTGGATTATGTCGCCGGTGATCGGTTTTCTCGGTTCAATATGGTGGTTACCCGTGGGCGTTGTTGTCGTGGCGGTTCTCTGCGAGAGGGCGACACGTGAGGTGAGACGAACGTTTCGAGAAATCGATCCGCCGCAGTGCGCTGAGTGCGGCTATTGCCTCAAGGGCCTCTACCAGCCGCGCTGCCCCGAATGTGGCCAAGAGTTCTTGACGAGCACCGCCACCTGAGCGGCTATCTCTTATTCGCAAGCCTCACCTCTCAAGCCTTCCTTCAACCCTTGACCCGCCTCGACCGATGGATATCCTCTACCGCTCATGCACCTGATACCGCAGGCCATCTCGATCGGCATTACCAAGCCCCGCTGAGGGCAGGCCGCGATCGGTGCATGTAACTCGACGTCACCCTCGGCCTCGCTCTCGGCGGGGCCGATGCCATAAGAAGGCTTGAGGCCTGAGGCTTGAGGGAATCGAAGCAATAACGACGATGAGGGAGCTAGGCTGCGGTTCGCCATATCCGCTGCCGATCCGGAATCACGATGACTGAAACAACCAAGACCAACTACAAGAAGACGCTGAACCTGCCCAAGACCGACTTTCCCATGCGGGCGGGGCTGACGCAAAACGAGCCGCAGTCGCAGAAGCGGTGGGAGCAGATGAAGCTTTATGACACGGCGCTGGCTCAGCGGGCCAACGCCGAGCCGTTCGTGTTTCACGACGGCCCGCCCTATGCCAACGGGCTGCTGCACACTGGTCATCTGCTCAACAAGGTGCTCAAGGACTTCGTCGTGCGCACCCGGCTGATGAGCGGCAAGCACTGCGCCTACGTGCCCGGCTGGGATTGCCACGGGCTTCCCATCGAGCACATGGTGATGACCGAGCTCTTTGCGTCCGGCAAGATCAAGAAGCTCAACCAGCTCGACCAAGACACGCGCCGCATGGCCGTTCGACGCGAGTGCGCCAAGTACGCGCAGAAATATCAGAAGCTGCAGACAGCGCAAATGAAGCGGCTGCTGACGTTGGCGGATTACGAGCATCCCTATCTCACGATGACGGGTGACTATGAGAAGGCGGTGCTGGAAGTGTTTGCCGATCTCGTCGAGCAGGGGCTCGTCTATCGCGCGCTCAAGCCGGTCCACTGGTCGATCGCGAACCAAACCGCGCTCGCTGAGGCCGAGTTGGAATACTACGACAAGCAAGACGTGTCGATTTACGTTGACTTTGAGGCTGTGGATCGGGATGCGGTGGCCAAAGCGTTTGGCGTAGAACTTGATCAGACGCCCTCGTTCATGATCTGGACCACGACGCCGTGGACGTTGGCCGCCAATCTCGCTATCGCGGTCCACAAGAAATACCGCTATAGCCTGGTGCGAACAGACGGCAACATCACAGTGCTCGGCTCAGAGCTCGTGGATGCCGTCACGAAAGCCGGCGGCGCAGAATCAGTCGAAGTGCTCGCGGAGACCGGAGGTTCCGATCTCGTGGGATTGCAGTATCGGCACCCGTTCTGCGATCGTGTGAGCGCGGTTGTGCTCGCTGACTATGTCACGCTCGAAGACGGCACGGGGTTGGTCCACACCGCGCCCGGGCACGGCGAAGAGGACTATCAGACCGGCTTGCGTGAGGGGTTGGATATCTACTGCCCGGTGCTCGGAGACGGAACCTACGATGACACCGTTCCCGATTGGTTGCGGGGCATGTCGATCTGGGACGCCAACGGAAAGATCGTCGAACATCTGCGCGCTTCGGGTCATCTGTTCCACGATCACACGTTCACGCACAGTTATCCGCACGATTGGCGATCCAAGACACCGGTGATCTTTCGCGCCACCGAGCAATGGTTCATCGGCGTGGATCGTCCCAGCACTCGCAGCGGAAAGACCTTGCGCAGCTTGGCGCTGACGGCGGCGGACTGTGAAATCAGGTTCGTTCCCGAATGGGGGCGCAACCGCATGCGCGGGATGCTGGAGTCGCGCCCGGACTGGTGTATCTCCCGCCAACGAAGCTGGGGCCTGCCGATCCCTGCGTTTCGCAACGCCGCCGGTGAAGTGCTGCTCACCGCGGCGAGCGTGCGCGCGGTGGCCCAAGTCGTCGGAGAGAAGGGGAGCGACGCTTGGTTCACCGAATCCCCGGAAGTGCTTCTGGGAAGCTATGACCCCGCAGATGATCCGGACGCGCCGCCATCCTTTCGCACCTCCGGCCTCAAGCCTCAAGCCTCAAGCCTTCTGAAGACCTACGACATCCTGGACGTGTGGTTTGAGTCGGGCACGTCCTGGAACGCGGTGATGCGTCAGCGCGGGCTGGGCTTTCCCGCCGATTTGTATCTTGAAGGTTCGGACCAACATCGGGGTTGGTTCCAGACGTCGCTTCTTCCGTCGCTGGCCGTGACGGGCCGTTCGCCGTTCAAGACCGTTTTGACCCACGGGTTCACGGTGGACAAGGACGGCCGGAAGATGTCCAAGAGTCTCGGCAACACGATCGACGTCGAGGATTTACTCAAGGCGTATGGCGCTGATGTGTGCCGGTGGTGGGTGAGCTCGGCCGCGTTCGAGAACGACATCAAGATGAACGTGGCGTTCTTCGACCAGGCCTCCGAGACCTACCGGAAGGTGCGCAACACGCTGCGTTTTCTTTTG
>JADFGE010000126.1 GCA_022567855.1 Planctomycetota bacterium
AGCTCATCGACAACGAGAAGATCATCGAGCAGGCGATCGAGCGCACCGAGGAGATGGGCATCATTTTCCTCGATGAGATTGACAAGATCGCCACACCCTCCGGCGACAAAGCCGGCTCCGCCGATGTCAGCCGACAGGGCGTGCAGCGCGATTTGCTTCCCATCGTTGAAGGATCAGCGGTCAATACCCGCTACGGCGTGGTCCACACGGATCAGATTCTGTTCATCGCTGCCGGTGCGTTTCATAGCACGTCCGTCAGTGATCTCATGCCCGAACTTCAGGGGCGGTTCCCCATCCGTGTCGAGCTTAACCCGCTGACTAAAGATGATTTCAAGCGTATTCTGGTTGAGCCGGACTCAGCACTGACCAAGCAGCAGCAGGCGTTGCTCGCTACCGAGGGATTGACGATCGAATTCAAGCCCGAGTCGATCGACGCCATGGCTGAGCTGGCCGCCGAGGCGAACAACCAAATGGAGAATATCGGCGCCCGTCGTTTGATGACGGTGATGGAATGTGTGTTCGAGCAAATCAGCTTCGATGCGCCCGATTTTACAACCAAAGAGGAGAAGCACATCGAAATCTCGGCTGAGTTTGTGCGCGAGCGCCTGACTGAGATTCTCAAGGACGAGGATCTGAGTAAGTTTGTTTTGTAGCTATCAGTTTAGCGGGCGGCCTCCGGACGCCGTGGTCACCCCGGCCCTTCCACCGTTGCGCGAAACACAACCATCGGCCCCGGCTTTCCCGTCCAACGCTCAAACTGCATCGCTGCTTGCGACAAAAACATCTCCGAACCGACAATTGTCCGCGCGCCTCTCGCCTCGGCCTGCTTGATCAACGGCGTACGCTGCGGTGTGTACACCGTGTCAAACACCGTGGTTCTCTCATCCAACGGGGCATCCTCAGGCAGGGGCGACTGGTCCGCATCAGGCCCACCGGCCATACCCAGCGGTGTGCAATTGACGTACACGTCGAATTGATCATGTGCAAGCGCATCGACGTCACCCACTTCAACACCACCGCGACCAACGGTCGCGGCTTTTTGGTGCGCCGCGAGTGTTTCAGCTTTTTCCGGGGTTCGGTTGAAGATCGTCACTGATGCGCCCGCATCACACAACGCCGCCACAACCGCGCGCGCTACACCGCCCGCCCCGAATACCGCAACGCGTCTGCCGTCCAAACCGGCCGGTTCGATCTCCATCCCTTTACACAGTGCATCAATCGCAGCCGGCGCATCCGTATTCATACACGCAAGCGAACCATCATCTTCAACCACCAAGGTATTCGCCGCCCCGATGCGTTCAGCCAGCGGATCAACTGTCCCGCCGCGCTCCTTGACGAACCGAAGCAGATTCTCCTTATGCGGGATCGTCACACTCGCCCCCCGGAAGTCGAGTCGTTCATGGTCCACGAACGATCCAACCGTCGCCTTGAAATGCTCATATTCCGGAGGGATCGGCAACGGCAGATACACGCCGTCGTGTTCCACCGCCTCGAATCCTGCATTATGAATCCGCGGTCCCTGCGAATGTTCGACCGGCCAACCGATCACGCCGTACACCTTCGTCGCCGGCCCAATACGATCGAACCGATACAGATCCTGCAATTCCTCAACCGTCGGCTGACCCGGCGCGCTCGCATCGTCAGCCTCAAGGCAGGCATACGTCACGAACCCCCCGAACTTCGGGGCCAGCACTCGGCTCATCAAACCGAACCGTCCCATACACAGCGCGATCATGGGCTTGCGCCGCTCACTGAGCAGATCGAACGCTTCGAGGTTGTCGCGCAGTGACCGTGCCGTCCACACCAACTTGATCACATCACACGCCGGCTCGTTCGTCATCGCTTCGGCGCGCTGGATCAGATCGGCCGGCCGACCATCGAAATCGTGACAAGAGAGAATGAGCGAGACCTCATGCTCGTCAATATTGAGGATCGACCGCCACGGCGAGGCGTGCTTTTGGAAGCTCGCCAACTCGAAGTCGAAGAACTTCGGGAGGAATCCACAATGGGCGATCGCGCTGAAGAAGACGCCGCGCTGGATGTCGTTCTCCGTACATTCACCGCCCTCGTCCACGGTTCTGCGGGTAAGTATGCAAGGCAGCGGCGATTCCTTGATGAGATTGATCGCGGCTTGGATTCCCTCGGTTTCCTCATTTGGCAGCGCGTCCACCCGCCACTCGATCAGCCGCGCCCCAGCGGCGGCTGCTCGCTGGGCTTCGTCGAGCGCCGCGGCGACCTCAGCCGAATCACGGACGAAAATGGGCACGGCGATTCGCGTCATTCGCCGGGCATAGTACGGTTTGGGGCCGGCCCTCGTTGGGCGCGCAATCTTCGCCCGCGGCGTTACTATTGGCAGGCATGGATGAGCGGCAGGCCGCTGAGGAGGCGTATCGCTTTCTCCGCCGCCACACCACCGGCGACTTGCGCTTTGACGAGCGCTTTCGGCTGCTGCGGTACGTCATCGGCCCGGATGGTCGATTGGTCGCCCCGGTCATGTTTGCCATGCTCGAGGCGAGCGACACGGTGTTGTTCGTCCCCGAGGACATGGACAACACGATGGAGCTTCTCGTCTCGCTCACCGAGTTCGATCCCGACGGCGAGCATGGGGCCGTGACCGATCGCTGGCGGATATACCATGGCGACCCCGAGGACATCTACTGGGCCTTTATCCACGTCGACACCGCCCGATACGAAGGGCAGGTCGTTGATGGCGAGGGGTTGATTCAGGCCAATCCTCTGGCTGACGACGAGGCCCGACTCTGCCGGCAGATCAACGAGAGTCACCGCGCCGAGCTGCGCCAGGTCTGCCGGGTCATTGCCCAGGCCGAGGTCGAGAACCCGATGTTGGTCGGCGTTGACCGGCTGGGGTTCGACGTGCGACGACGGTTCGACGTGCTGCGCGTTGACGCCCCGCAGCCGATGAACACCGCCGCCGACGCCGAACTCGTCCTGGGGCAGATGATCGAGCAGGCGGTCTCGGCCGCGCCTAACCACGACGCCGAAGGCTGACGCCCGATGGATCAGCGCATCGTGATCACACGCCCGCTGCCCGCCGATCCAGCCGGCCGACTTTCCGCCGCGGGTTTCACCAATGTATGGGTCAATCCACGTGATGTGGGGCTCACGCGCGTCGAATTGCTGGAGGCGGTCGCCGGAGCGCATGCCGTCATCGACACGCCGTTTGATACGAATATCAACGCCGAGTTCTTCGATGCTGCGGGTGATCAACTGGTGATCGTCAGCAACTATGCCGTCGGCGTGGATAACGTGGACATTGCTGAAGCAGCGCGGCGGGGCATTATTGTCGGATACACACCCGACCCCGTTGCTGAACCCACCGCCGACGCCACGTGGATGCTGCTGCTCGCCGCCGCGCGACGCGCGCGAGAAGGGCTCGACCTCGCCCGCAGCGGCAAGTGGCAAGGCGTGCGCCCCTTCGATCCGCCGGGGAAACGAGTCATCGGTAAAACGCTGCTCATCATCGGCCCGGGGCGCATCGGCAAAGCGGTTGCGCGCCGCGCGATCGGTTGGAACATGCGCATCCTTTATTGCGCGAGATCCCAACACCCTGATGTCGAGCAACCGCCGATCAGCGCGCAGCGTGTTTCGTTGGAGGATGGATTGCGCGAGGCGGATTTCGTCACGCTTCACTGTCCGCTAACGACCGAAACACACCACCTCATCAACGCGAAGCGCCTGGCCTTGATGAAGTCAACCGCAGTGCTGGTGAATACCGCCCGCGGCGCGATCGTGGATGAGGCGGCGCTGGTTGACGCGCTGGGCAACGGTACGATCTTCGCAGCCGGGCTGGATGTGTATGAGCGCGAGCCGATGATCCATCAGGGCTTGGTCGAGGCTGACAACGCGTTCCTCTTGCCGCACTGGGGCAGCACGACGGACGAGGATCGCCGATGGATGACGGAAACGGCCGTGGACAACGTGATCGCCGCCCTGCACGGCGAACCCGTCCCGCACGAGTTTCAATCGGACCACCCAAACCCTGGAAGCCGGACCTGACGAGTCCACGAGGAAGGTCCGGGTATCTTCACGGCAGCGGTGGACGAATCACAGGCAGCCGCCGCTTATATCGCGCCGCCCGATCGTCCTTCCACATCGTCCGCCAGCCCTCTCGATCAACTTCGGTGACATGTCCATCGTCGAAGATTACCCATCGCGTGCCATCTGTGTTCGGCATCGACCAAGCGAAGATGATCGCAGCATCACCTGTCGGTTGTCCCAGTCGTGAGAACCGAAAATCGCCAGCGCGATAGTAACCGCAACTGGTATCGATCGAGTCAATCGCTGCGGTGAGCTTGGCGGTCTCAACATCGGACCAGTCGTAGTTGTTGAGGTTGTAACCACCGACTGAGAGCGAGCCGCCGGGGCTGGCCGAATCGACATCTCCAAAGATATCCAGATTGAAGTAATCGCCTGGAATCAATGCTGCGATGTGTTTTGGATAGCGTCCATCCGGTGTTTCGGCCGCGTAAATGTAGTTCGCTATGTAAAGTTGCTCAAGACTTGCGGGCGTGCTCAAAGGCCCGCCGCAGGTCCGGCCGCTACTAGCAGGCCAAGACATCGCGATCACCAACGCCGGAGCAAGTGCGATCGCCGCAAGCTTTGACCCAAGCTTTGCTGCATCGACAAACGCATACCCCAGCTTCGCTATCCAGCCCGGCGGTGGAAGCGCTGGTAGATCGATGCAGTTGGTCGCGGTTCCACATTCCGGACAGGTAATCTTCTGCCCAAGCGGAAGACCGGTCAGGTCGTAGCGGCAACTCGGACAAAAACGCTTTGAGATGTATGTAATGGCGCTTGTCGACATGATTCGACTCCTAAGCGCCCAGATTGCTCTACGCACCACGCCCCCAAGCGGATCGCTTTTTTCCTACACTGGCCCGCTCCACGCCTTGACCAGGAGCCTCGAATGCCCATCCAATCGATCCCAGTCAACGAATACGAATCGCGGCGTAAGAAGCTGCTCGCCTCATTGAAACGGGCCGCTGCGCTCGTCTTCGCCGGATCGCACACGAATCCCCTCACCGATGAATACCGCCCGCATCCGCACTTTGAGTACCTCACCGGCGTCGTGGATGAGCCTGGCGCCGTGCTGCTGCTCGATCCGAGTAACAACATTCAGTCGCGGCAGGCGATGCTGTTTCTTTCGCCGCTGAATCCCGAGGTTGACAAATGGGACGGGTACCGCAGCGAGATCAACAAAGCGCTTCGCGATTCAATAGGCATACAGACCATCTTCCGCACTGATGCCCTTGGTCGCTGGCTTACCGCAGCCGTCAAGCGCTCCAAGCGCGTGGCGTGCCTTCATCCATTTGCCGACTACAACCACGCGGTGACGCCCGACTTGGAAATTTTCAACAAAGTTGCGCAGCGCATCCCGGGGGTGACGATCGACGATCACACGGAGACGATCGCCAAGATGCGCGCGGTGAAGTCGCGCCACGAAATCGCCATGATTCAGCGGGCGATCGACATCACCGCCGCCGGCTATGAAGCCATGTTCAAAGGCGTGCGCCCCGGCATGAACGAGTTTGCCGTGCAGGAACTACTCGAGCACGGCTACCGCAGCCACGGCTCGCGCGGTCCCGCGTATGGAACCATCGCCGGGGCGGGACTCAACAGCACCGTCCTTCATTATCAAGCCAACGATCAAACAATCGCCAAGACCGATCTGATCTGTATCGACTCGGCGGCGAGGTTCGGCGGGTATGGCGCGGACATCACCCGCACCATCCCCGCCGACGGCAAGTTCACTAAACGTCAGCGTGAGATATACGAGATCGTCCTCAAAGCGGAACTCGCGGCGATCCGAGCCGTCAAGCCCGGCGTGACGTTCGCACGTGTTGATAAAGCTGCCCGCGACATCATCAACAACGCAGGCTTCGGCGACTTCTTCATCCACGGCACCGGCCACCACTTGGGATTGGAAACGCACGACATCACACCCGATGCCCCGCTGCGACAAGGCGCGGTGATCACCATCGAGCCGGGTATTTACATCCCCAAAGAAAAGCTCGGCATCCGCATCGAGGACAATATCCTTATCACCCGCGACGGCGCAAAGAACCTCTCAACAAAGATCCCCAAAACCATCGCTGCCGTCGAAAAGGCGATGCAGCGGTAGTCATTCGTTGAGCCGCCGCGCCCACGCGGCGAATGAGGCCCGTTTGGCAATTCGGGGGTGAACAAGCTCTAGCCAATGAATACGTACACCACGCCTACCGACAAGAGGCCGAACATCAGAAATCCGACGAGAAAGAGGAACACACCGAGTAACACAAGAGACATACGCCACTTCTCCCGTGACGGTGATATACCTACTTCCGTGAAGAGGCAACCACATTCAGGACACCGGCTCCCCATGAATCCGGTAAGGTTGTAATCGCACCCACCGCAGCGGGGGTAACCTGCCGAGCGGCCACGCCCCGCAATTCCGACGGCAACTCCTGAAGCCATCAGAATAAACGCCAAGAGAACAATCAAAACGAACGCGATGATCATCGTCTAGATTATCTTCGTGAGATCCGTCAATCATACCCGTCCTAACCTGCGGAGTATGCCTTGCCATTCAGCGCCGTATCATGGATCGACGTTGTCTGCCACCTGTTCCTCCAGCCAGCGAATTCCGTCTCGAAGGTTCTGGTAGACATTCCCGCGCCAGCCGTGCCCACCTTGGTATGTGGTCAACTTGGTTTTCGCGCCTGCTGCACGCAACTGATCGCGCGCGGCTTGGGCGTGCTTTATGGGAATGAAATCCTGCGGGGAATGAAGAATGTAAAACGCAAGACCGTTCACGTTCTCGATCGGTGGAAGCGTCTGGGGCTTAAACACGGACATCGCAACAAACGCTCCCGTCACACGAGTATCCGGCTGCAACGCGATCGCATAGGTCGCAGGTCCGCTTGAAGACCATGCCAGTACGAAGATGTACCGTTCGTCGATTGCGTAGTCTTGGTCGATCTCGTCCAAGACTGCATCGATGAACTGCTCAGTCGTGAATTTCATGCTCGGGTGGGGATTTGTTGTGGTAGGCCAAACGAGCTTTTGTGCCTGTTGTCTATCCCACTCCGGAGCAACGATCTGCGCAAGCAGGTATTCATCGGAAAGGACGTGCCGATAGATGCGCTTGATGAACCGGTGAAAATCAGGCGAACCAGGCCCGCCGGGCAGCACGAGCAGAACCTTGTAACCCTTCGGCGGCGCGGGCTGATCACCTCGGCCACCAATGAGGATGTATCGCTTGTAAGGATCATCTTGCGCACGGCGATCATCGGCTGGGATATCTGCGACATCCTCAGCGGGAATGAGCGGCCGTTCGTGATTTGGAACATGCACGTTCCCACTTGGCGGTTCTCTTTTTCGGGCGTCCGCGATCCTCGCCTCGATGTCGGCGCGATTCTCCTCCCACCATTGCCGCCACCATTCCCCATTGTGAGCTTTGTCCCACTGAACCCCCGTGAGCTGACCAAGGCCGAACCAGCCGATCCAATAGATTGTGTTATGGGTGTTGTCGCGCTCGATGAGGTCGATCAAAATGGGGATCGCTCGCGGGTTCTCAAACTCCGCGATCCAACTTGCGCTGGCGTCGATCTTCTCGACGTCTCCATCGCTCACGTTTTGTTCCAAACGCTCCAGCAAATCATCGAGGGTCGGCTCGAGGATGATTGAATCGGGGTT
>JADFGE010000127.1 GCA_022567855.1 Planctomycetota bacterium
CCGCGGGGAGACGAGGCGTTGGCCGAAGGCAGCCGCCCAATCGTGTACGCTCAGATCGCCCGGCACCCGCCACTGATTCAGCCCAATCAGTTGCGGCTGTGGCCGTGGTTCGTCCTCCGCGGCGCTGATGTCGCCGACGATTTCTTCCACGATATCTTCAATGGCGACGATCCCCGCCGTGCCTCCGAACTCATCGACGACGATCGCAATCTGCGTCTTCGTCGCTCGAAAATGCTCCAGAACCTGATCGAGCGTCGCCATCTCCGGCACGAATTCGATCGGCTCGGCTCGATCGCGAATCGACTGATCGTCGTTCTGTGGTTCGCCGAGGTAGCGCAGCACGTACAACAGCCCGACGATCGTGTCCAGGTCCTTTTCGTAGACTGGCAACTTCGTGAATCTATTGCGCTTGACGATCTCCAACAGGTCCGTGCGCGAGGCATCAGCGGGCACGGCGATCATTCGTACGCGAGGCGTCATGACGTCGCGGACCTTGAGTCGGCCGAGGTTGAGAACGTCTTGCAGAATGCGCTCCTCTTCGGTGTCGATGACCCCGGCGCGTCCGGAGAGGTCCAACAGCGCCGCCAATTCATCGCTACTCAATTGCGGCGGCGCTTCGGCCGGTTCGGTGAGACGGCTCAGTGGACCGACCACGAGTTTGTCCAGCACGATTCGCAACGGCGCGATCACTTGGTGTAGTGCGATCAACGGCGGGGCCACGAGCAACGCGAACGCCGCCCCACGTGAATTGGCGATGAGCTTCGGCATCACTTCACCCAACAGAACGATCAGCATCAGCGATGTGATCAGGAGCAATATCTCGCCGATCGGGCCGACCTCGGCCTTCATGAGCAGGATCGAACTTACGACGAAGTACAGCACGTTCACGGTCATGTTGCTGATCAGGATGGTGATCAGCAGCATCCGCGGGTGCGCGAGCAAAGATTCCACGGCCCGCCCGGCGAGGCCGGTGTCCCGGCGAACTTGCATGCGCTGCGTTTCGCTGAGGCCGAACAGTGCCGTCTCGGCGCCTGAGAAGAATCCGCTCAGCAGTAGCAGAACTGGAAGCGTCCCTAACAGCCCAAAGTCTGCGCCTGACCAGCCGAGCATACGGTTCCTCTTCGCGCGGACGCCGGGTCCGGACCGGACTAGGCGATCTCGATCGACCCCAATTCGTGTACCGCGTCTTGCAGTCTGGCCGTGAATGTGAGCGCCGTTTCGCCCGCCTCAAAGTACAGGGCAGCCCCGTACCGAACGGCGACCCGCCCGGGTCGGGGCACCGTCGCCCCGCACGGCAAAATACGCCGTCCGCCGCTGACGTGGACCGGAACCACCGGTCGTCGCGTGAACCGAGCCAGCACACCCACCCCCGGCTTGAACGGCGCCATCCGGCCGGTGCGGCTCCGCGTCCCCTCTGGATACATCAGGACGTTCCACCCGTTTCGAAGTAGTTGAGCCGCCGTTCGTATCGAACGCAGAGGCATGCCGTGCCGATCGAACGCAAAGGCGTGGAACCCCGCGGCGACGAACAATTGCAGACATTCGCGCTTCAATGACCGCGCATCACCGTTGCCCGGATGACCGAAGACGTCCAGGGCGGCGGCGACGGCGGTGCGATTGCGCTCCGTTCGCGGCAATGTCCCGAGGATCGCGGCCGTGTCAACGTGGCTTTGATGATTTGCGGCAAACAGCATCGATTCGCCGTCGCCGTTGAGGTGGCCGATGCCGTTGCTGTGCCAACCGAACCGCCGGGCAACGCGCAGCATCCCGACCGCACCAATAATCGCAGGGCGCGTGACCACGACCACGGGGCTTCGAAACCGCCGCTCGACCTCGTCCGCGGTGGGGGCCAGGACCCGCCCGTTCTCGCTCATGTTTGCTCCCGCGGGATTTGGTCGGCGTGCGCCAGAACCTTCGCAAACGCAGCCGCATACTGATCAAGCAACGCCGTCGATGCACTTGGGAAAGTCGGCAATTTCAGCACCATACCGTTGGTTTCCTCCGTCCGCGGCAGCGCCTGCGGGTCGTACGTCGGAAGCGGGCACTGGTCCGTCGCCGATCGTCGGGCGATCCTTGCCCAGTGGCCCTCGGTAAACAACGGCTGCTGGTGCAACAGGGGATAGCGCGCTCGGTCCACCAGAACACCCTCCGCCCGCAACGCCGTCACCAGATCAGTGATCGGCAGCCCCGTTTGATTCTGGTCGTACCGCACGAGGTACTCAAAGTACACGCGCTCCACCTCCGGCGGGGAGAGAAACGTCTCGAGGCCCAGCGCTTCCAGTCGTTGCGAAAGATACACGATGTTCTGCGTGCGCCGGCGGTTGCGCTCCGGTAGATGTTTCAGTTGAACCCGCGCCACCGCCGCATTGAGCGGAGACATGCGCAGCTTCAAGCCGAATCCCGTAGCCGCAAATCGGCGATTCGGCGTGTCCAGATCAATCACGCGCTCGTAATGCCCAAGCAGCAGCGCCTTCTCCCAAAGCGCAGCGTTGTTCGTAACCAACATGCCGCCCTCCCCCGCTGGGCAAAGCTTGTTCGTCTGCATGCTAAAGACCGCGGCATCGCCCAGCGTCCCGATCGGCTTACCGTGATAGGTCGCCCCATGCGCGTGCGACGCATCTTCGAGAACTTTCAGACCGTGCCGGTGCGCGATCTCCAGCAGCTCGTCCATGCGCGAGGGCATGCCGAACAGATGCACGATGATGATCGCTTTCGTGCGCTCGGTAATCTTCGCTTGAACGTCGTCAGGATCGAGCCCCAGACACTGCGCCTCCGTTTCGGCGAACACCGGTATGCACCCCACGTGCAGCACGGGCGTCACCGAAGCCCAATACGTCGCGGAAGGAACGATCACCTCGTCGCCCGGTTCGATCTCGAACGCATGCAGGGCAGCCAGGATCGCCGACGTCCCGTTGCAATGGGCCAGAGCGTACTGGATACCAAGCCACTGTCGGTAGTCGGCTTCGAGCGCTGCTACTTCGTCATGGATCGACCACTGGCCTGAGCGAAGCACGGCCAGCACCGCCTGTTCCTCTTCGATGGTGATGATCGGCCACCGGTTGGCCTGGTCCTGCTCGAGCTGAACCTCAGGCTTCCCGCCGAGGATGGCTGGAATGGGTTGTGCCGACACGACACTGGGCATGACACACTCCCTGACCGCTGTCCCGGGCAGATAATACGGAATCGTGTCTCGTTCGTCGAAAGCCGGTCGCCTCGGCCGATCGGAGGCCCTCGCCTCCCTGTCCACGGCTGGGATTGTGGATAGTTGACAGTGCTCCCGCCGAAACAGTACCGTTCGCTCCAGAACGCTCTGCGGACACGAGAGGATATCGCCATGCTCGCAATTCAGGGTCAGATGAGTGGCGACGAAGCGGCCGTGATCGCCGGACTGATCATGGCCGGCCTGATCACGCTGGCGATCACGCTGGCAATCTCGCTCGCCATTCTGATCCTCATCTGCGCGCTGTTGCACAGCGCTCTAGCGAGGGTCCCAGCGGAACACCGCACAATGAGCCCGGGGCTGGTTTGGTTACTCCTCATTCCGCTGTTCGGCATCGTCTGGAACTTCTTCGTCTTTCTGCGGATTCCCGAATCCTACAAGAACTATTTCACCGCGCAGGGACGAACAGACGTGGGCGACTGCGCTCGCGGCGTCGGACTGTGGTACGCCATCTGCGGCGCGCTGTTGTTCGTCCCGTGTCTGAACTACCTTGCGGCGCCGGCGGCCCTCGTCCTTCTCATCATCTTCCTCGTGAAGATTTTCGGCTTGAAGAGTCAGATCAGCCCGGCTCACGGTCCAATCGTGTGACGATCGATCAGCACGATCGCCCGCCGTCAGGACCGGGGCTTGTCGCCATAACACGATCACCCCCAAGCGGTGGTAGCGCCGCTTCCAACTTGCCGCGCACCTTGGGCCACAATAGAAGCGCCTCAACGATCATCCACGCTTCCAGGGCCATGGTCGCAAATCCAATGATGACCAGCGCCCATTTGGGATCGCCCTGCTCCGGGTTGATCCACTCCGGAATCGACATCCCCATCGCCCATGCCGGCATGATCAGCATGAACAGCATCGGCGGGACGACGAACCACACCGGCAGCTTGCG
The DNA here is from genome assembly GCA_022567855.1 of Planctomycetota bacterium. GTDB lineage: Bacteria > Planctomycetota > Phycisphaerae > Phycisphaerales > SM1A02 > JADFNO01. The sequence goes on from JADFGE010000127.1 coordinate 4,107, forward strand.
CCTCCACAACCAGAACCCGATGACAAGGAATGCCAGGCCGCCAAGCAGTTGATTCGTCGCACCGAACATGGGCCAGAGTATGAGCCCGCCCGTTCCTGCGGATTCCCACGACCACGCTCTCCCCGGCGCCGGCAGTGCCGCCAGCGCACCGGCAATTGAAATCGCAAGTATGGTCGCACCGTGCTTGTTGGTCAGCCACGTGAGCGGATTCATACTAAATTTTCCCTGAGTCGTGGCCTGAGGCGTCAGCGTCGACGCAAGTTCCTGCACGACATACCGCTGAAGTCTGCAAGCCGTGTCGAGCGTTGTGCCTGCAAACGAGGCGACGAGTACGCCCATCAAAGCGACCGCGACCGCAGCCGGGATTCCCATCGCCTTGAGGAAATTCGCCGAGCCGTCAACGAATGCGCCGACTTTGGCGCCTAATCCCAAGCCACCCCAATCCTCGTATCGCGCCATATACGCAGCTTCGCCGGTGACGATCGCCCCGGTGCCGAGTCCTTCGGTCACGCCAAGCCCTAGCCCGGCAACACATGCGAGAATCACCAAGGTGGCGAGAAACCCCTCGGTCAACATCGAGCCGAAGCCCACGAACTGCGCATCCGTCTCGCACTTGAGCTGTTTGGACGATGTCCCCGAGCTGACCAGACAGTGAAAACCGCTGATCGCGCCGCAGGCGATCGTGATAAACAGAAACGGGACCAACATCGGTGCGCCCTTGGGCGTCAATCGCACCAACGGAGCTGCGATCTCTAACGGCTGACGCACCGCACCGTCACCTACCGGCGCTCCGCCAAAAAACGCGGCGACAACCAAACCAACCAGAATTAACCCCAATGCCGTGAGTAGTTGCAGCGAGTTGATGTAATCACGAGGCTGCAACAACGTCCACACCGGCAACACCGAGGCAACGTAGGAATACACCAGCAACACGCCCACCCATACGATCGTCGGCCAGGACGCCATCCACGCATTCAATGCACCCAGCCCGAGTTCTTTGGAACTGCCGATCGTAAAGAAATTGACATCACCGAAAATCACCGTCACGTACATCACCGCCAGCGCGAGCAGCGAAGGAAGCAGCAGATCGACGCCCTTGCGGTGCAGATACAGTCCGATCACGATCGCGATCGGAATTTGGATCGTGCATGGAAAGATCGCTGCGGGATACTGTTTGAATACCGCGGCAATCACCAGCCCGAAGATCGCCAACACGATCGTGAGGGCCATGAACAGGACACATAGGAACATGATCCGAACGCGTGGATTGAGCAACCGCCCAGCAATCTCCCCCACCGTCTGACCGCGATTGCGTAGCGACACGACGAGCGCACCGAAATCGTGCACCGCGCCGATGAAGATCGACCCGAGGAACACCCACAACAGCGCCGGCAGCCAACCCCACATCACCGCAATCGCCGGCCCGACAATCGGCCCCGTGCCCGCGATCGACGTGAAGTGATGCCCAAAGACAATCGCCTTCTTCGTCGGCACATAATCGTGATCGTCGTTCAGCTCGACGCTGGGAACCTTCGCCTCGGGATCGAGCTTGAAAATCTTCCGCGCCAGCCATCGGCCGTAGGTGTGGTAGGCAATCAGATACCCCACGAGTGCCCCCACCGCGATCAGCAGCGTTCCCATCGGTTCGACCTCCTGCTCTATGAGCCGTCGCTTATTCTAATGTATTGCCCCGCAGCGATGGCCTTGGCGAATCGATGAGCCAAGAAGAGAACCACAGATGAACACAGATGAGCTGAGATGATCGCGCGGCCTGGTCACTTCAGTGACCAGGTTCAAGGGCGCATCTGACGAATCGGCTGGATTGATAGTGCTCATCCTGCTGATTTTTGTTCAGGCCGGAGGCTGACGTACGCGACGCTCCGAACTCACGGATGAGCAGTTCGAGCTGATTGCTGGGGGCCGAAAACGACTCCCGGCCCCTTTTACGATAATTGAACGGAGGAGCCGAGACGATACTGTCCACCTCCGCGAAGGATGAGCAACACGGCGATTCCAATCAGTGGCGCATGCCCGATCAACTCGATCGGCCCGATTACAAACAGCGTGATGATGAAGAATGTGCTCAACACCGCGGTGACGAATCGCGTCGCCACACCGAACAAGATCAAGAACCCAATCGTCAGTTCAGCCACTCCGGCTGCGAACGTGAAATGGAGGTTGGTGAATTCCGTGAATCCAAGATAGGGCATGAAGTTAAGGTTGCGTTCGTCGAGAAACGCCAGGGTCAGGCCGGGATTGAGCAGTTTGTTGTGGATGGCCAAGACAACGAGCGTCAATCCTACGCCTATGCGAATGATGGGTAATGACAGGCGAGCGAGCCGCTCAGCGTCTATTCCCAACTGCTTGAACAAACGTCGGTCCAAGGCACACAACCCAGGTCCAACTCCAATGAGAGCGATGGCCAGTGCGACGAATTCAAAAAGATAATCAACCAGCGTGTTCAGTGGGACCACGATTGCGGTCGCGCCGATCGTGAGCAAGATCAGTATTCCGGGAATCGAAAACGAGATCTGACCGAGCAGGAGAACGCCGACGATCATCTGCGCCGCGCTGCCGACATCCTGCAGGCTTTCATTTGGCAAATCGAGGTTCGGCGCCAGGAAGACGCCCATGATCGAATTGGCGATGAGCATCAGACCGGACAGGAATGCGAGGAGTCTCCAGTCAAGTCCCTTGGCGGAGCGAGACACCTTCTCGAACCCAGCGCCGACCGTTCCCGCCCACTTGGCATGAGAGAAATAAACGGCCAGGGCGATGAAGCAGACGGCGCCCGCCAGGAGGAGCGCGTTCGTCAAATCCCTGGGAAAATGCTGATCGGGGTAGGCATCGTTCTCTTCGGTGAACCATCTGACATGGGCTTGTGCCTTGCTCATCAATGCGAGAAAGGCAATCGCCGTGCCCGTCATCAGAATAGTCACTCTCCGACGCACGCTTGAAACCTCGATCCTTACGGGTACTCGCCACGGGCGGTGTGCTGCCCCTTGCCCGCCGAAACCAAACGTCGAAACAATCCCACGTCTCCCGGTCTGTGTGCCATCATCCAGCGTCAAGCTCCTGAGAACGCACAAGACGAAGCAAGCCCGATAAACCAGATATATAGATCATCATATAGTGAATATTGCGGTCCGCAACCGAATCATCCTGACAGGCTCCGGCTCATTGCGGTAAAGGAGATGTGCTGATGAGTCTCCGTCGTGGCGCGACCGACGTAGCTGAGGCTCAGGCCGCTCTGCGTCCATCGCTCGGCCGCAACAGTCAGCCGGAAGGATGGGGCCCCCTTCAGTGCCGCGGCGGGTGACGCCGTCTTGCGACAACGAATCCAGGCAGCGCGGCCACATACCCAACAGATACAGAACATTATCGCCTTTCCGTTCGCCCTACGGCGCGTCTGACGAATCGGCTGGATTGATAGTGCTCATCCTGCTGATGTTTGTTCAGGCCGGAGCCTGACGTAGGCGACGCTGCGATCTCACGGATGAGCAGTTCGAGCTGATCCCTGAGGGCCGAAAACGACTCCCGAC